>JBBRRG010000119.1:0-3837 GCA_038200895.1 Candidatus Nitrosocosmicus sp.
ATATTGTTCCTGGCTTGCTGAATTATACTTGTCACAGTGCCTGCACCAATGCCATTATTTTGAGCTATTTTGTCACGAGAAAGTCCTTGAATCCATTCTTTTATTACTTTTACTTTTATCGAGTGCGGAGTAGCAGAACCCATTTATCTTTTTTTACAATATTATTATAAGGAAATGTATTTAAAAGGCGTACAATCATTGTCATGTGTATTTTCTATATCTTATCTGACGGCTATCTGACGGCTATCTGACGGCTATCTGACGGCTATCTGACGGCTATCTGACGGCTATCTGACGGCTATCTGACGGCTATCTGACGGCTATCGCAACCAAAATTACCTTTGATCCTAAAGTCATTTCTCTATGATGAAGGCGATAATTTAATAACATTTTGATAAATGATCTATTGGATCTTAAGTAACAATAATTTGATGGCAAAAAAATTGTATAGTATAAGATTCGGAGTATTTCCACGAGAGGTTGTAGAATTTTAACTAAAGATGACAGATAGAATCATCTATAGTTCAGATATTATGAAAAAAGTGGATATCATAGTCCATGGAAGATGATTGTGCTGCACCTATTGCACCCTAATTTATCAATGAGGATGTAACAAACAATTTTTGTAATAATGATCTTCTCATTTTCTTTATGTTTATGGTCTTTTAATAGAGTGGGACTAGCATTAGAATTATCCAGAACATTTAATATTTCAAAATAATATTGTAATAAAAATGCAGAAATCATCGGAGATCTGGTTATTGTGATCATCTTTTTTCATATTATCTATACAATAATCAATAAAATCTGTGAATTTGAGGCTCTGTTACATAACGATAAATCTATAGCTTGAAGATGCTTTCTATTTCTATTATGAATTCAAGAAACAGCGATCACCTTCAAAATATATTGGTTATGAATCATACTTTATTTTTCAGGTCTTTCCCTAAGAATAACATCAGCAGAAAGATTATCTTGCTTATTTTATCAAATAAAATCATTCTTCATGTAAATAGTTTGGGAAAGGATACAAAAGTATAAACCAAATAAAACATCATCAAAAAGAAAGAATATTTTAGCAAATTATCGATAAGACCTTAATTAAAAAGGTGAACAAGATAGAAAAATAGAGATTTTTTCTTAACTTTTCATAGCAATTTAAAGAAGCATTAAATTACGAAATCAAGACAAATATCAAATAATCAAATTAATAATTCCTTTTTTTTGAAAAGCGAGTGGGTCTAACTTCCTATGTTTCTAAAAAAAGAGTATCAAAGGTAAAAATCCAAAATAGGAACAATGTTATAGATTTATTTTTTGAATGATATTATTATAAATAATTTATTTGATATCCAAAATTCAACGAATAAATATTATTGATGGTTATTTTATAATGTTTTATTTTGATCTTTTTTAAATCAAAAAAGGGAACTCCAGTCAATGAAGCAGAAAATCCTACTATTAATAAAAATTTACAAGGAATAATAAGCACGATAGAAGAATTTAGTGATGAACAGAGAGAAATCGTGGAAAAATTCAAATCTGCTATGGAAATATTTACTGGAGAAAGATCGCTAGAAAGTTGTTTGCAAGCTTTAAACTTATCAATGCAATTAGCCAATATCCGAGAAAAACTATTAGAAGCACATAGGGAATATGGTCATTTATTAGAAAATGAGTTAAAAAAACTAATAGAACAAGAAAAAAGGAAATTATGATATTTATAAAATGAATTATGTACAACAAAACGCTGTCAATAATAATATATATTATAGTATCAATATCAATTAAAAGAAATTTTATTCTTAATTGTACCCAATTTTTCAATAGAAATTTCTACAATATCGTTATGTTTAAGATATTTAGGCTCCTTCATAGACATAGCAACGCCTGCAGGCGTACCTGTGGATATTATATCACCAGGTTCTAGTGTAATGAGATTACTTAAAGAAGATATTATTTTTCGGATTGGTATAACCATGTTATTGCTAGAAGAATTTTGTCTGATTTCTCCATTCACAATCGTCTTTATTTTCAAAGACTGAGGATCAGAGATTTCGTCTTTAGTTGTTATCCATGGACCGCATGGAGCAAATGTATCTATACTTTTACCTCTTGTAAATTGCTTGTCTCGAAATTGGATATCTCTTGCTGAAACATCGTGAAATATCATATAACCAAATACAGCATCTAATGATTCTTCTTCAGGAATTTTTTTTATTTTCTTACCCATAATAACAGCTATTTCAGCTTCATAATCAAGTCGTTTCACATATGATGGAGAAATAATGGTTCCATGAGGAGAGTTTAAAGCAGTACTAGGTTTAAGAAAAATTACCGGCTCTTCAGATGGAGTCAAGCCTGCATCCCTTGCATGATCATAGTAGTTAAATGCAAGGCAAATAATCTTTGGAGGATTCGGAAGGGGAGATAAAAGTTCAACATCATCTATTAAAATATCGTATTCCAATTCATTTTTTTTATTATGGATTTCTTCTAACCATCCACCAAATAAAAACTCTTTAATGTTTGGAGGAATAGGTATACCTGTTTTTTCTTGCATTTGTTCTTTAATGATAAGTCTTTTTCCATCTTCTGAAACTATACCATAGGTTTCTATAGAATTATTTAATTTTAGCCTAGCAATTTTCATTATTTATCACTATCACTTATGTGTAAAAATTGCAGTTGAAACATCATCATCAATTCTGCAAAAACCATATCTAACAAATTGGATAATGGTTCCCGTTTTAAGAGTAGAAACAAAAGATTCAGATAACCCCCTCTCAATGATTAAATTATTTTCATTATAACAATCACCTATGTATAATGGCATAGGTTTCAATATTTTAAATGCTATAGAATTGCGTTTTGATACCCATTGGATTTTTTGGACATTATGAAATATTTCATTGCCAATATTTTTGGCAGTTATTACCTTACCACCATTTTCTTTTTCTTCAGAAACATCAATGTCCTTAATTTCTATATTACAAAGATCCATTAATCTTACAGTATCTCCAATTTTTAGTTTAATTGCATCATCGTTAGATATATAAATTATTTTTTCAACATCAATCTTTCTTTTCCCCATCTCCACGGAGGGATGATTTTTAATTTCTACAATATCTGAATCCACTCTATCTAGATGAATTTCGATAGGGTTTTTCACAAAGAACAATCGTAATGATGTTGGATCGATTATTTTCCTATTGAAAGATTCAAGAATTTCCATAGAAGGTTTTGTTTCGGACAGGGTAATGCTGAGAGAAAGGACGAATTTTCTAATTGCTTCTGGTAAAATCCCCCTTCTTTTTAACCCCATCAAAGTAGGTAGTCTTGGATCATCCCATCTTTGTATTACCCCCTTTTCAATTAATGGAGTTATTTTTCTTTTAGAAACAGGAATTCCCTCAAATTCTAATCTAGAAAATTCTATTAATTTTGGTTCTTTAAGACCCAAATCTGAAAGAATTGCAAAATAAAGTTCATTTCGTAATTCATATTCTTTAGTCCTAAAAGCATGTGTAACACCATCCAAGCTATCCTCTATTGGAGCAGCAAAATCATAGGTAGGCCATAAAGAATATTTATCAGCTAATAACGGATGTTTGCCTTCAATAATTCTAAAAAGTGTAGGGTCCCTCATGACAGTATTTAAACTCCCCATTTCACCTCGATAACGTACTATACATTCATTTTGCCTATATTTACCTGAAACCATATCATCGAATTTTTTTAAATTAACAGTAACTTCAAGTAGTCTGCAATTACAAGATACTTCATTTGACCGATTGATTTTAATTGATTCAGAATTACATTCGCAGACATAGGCAC
>JBBRRG010000120.1:0-3826 GCA_038200895.1 Candidatus Nitrosocosmicus sp.
TCCTTCTGAATTTTGATCCTTGTTAATAATATTGGTATTCTTTGCACTATTAAAATTGCTTTTAACATCTTGTATTTCAGAATTGTGATTTCCTATCGTGGTCAAAAGAATCAAAAATGAAGTTATAGTAATAGCTAAAAATATAGATCCCTTAACATCTAAGAAAGATTTAAGGGGTAATTTTTTATCATAAGAGCCATCATTATCGTGAATTTTCTGAGTATTATCATTATTATTTTCTCGAGTTTGATAAGTATTTTTAATAATTGTTTTCTTTTTTTTATCATGGATAATTCGTGAAACTATAAACCAGAGAATTGTAAAAAAAGGAACGATAGTAAAAAAAGTCATATGCCAGCCAAGATTTTGAATAATAGATCCACCAATACCAAGGCCAACCACTGCTCCCGCAGCAAACATGGAAGTAAAAATACCTACTGCTATTGCCAATTTTTGTGGTGGAAACACATCGCGAATTATTCCAAATGCAATTGGAAACATAGAAATACCTATTCCTTGAATCACTCTTGCAGACAAAAGTAATAAAATATTATTAGAAAACCCGCCAAGAATTGTACCAAAAATATAAATAATCATTATTATTAGGATCATTTTCTTTCTTCCATAAATATCGGATAATTTTCCACATATCGGAGTCATTACCGCACCGGTAATAAGATAGGATGTTAATATCCATGATGAAGTAGAATATGAAATATGCAAATCATTTATTATATCTGGAAGAGCAGGTAACAGCATAGTTTCACCATACATCGTAATCAGAACAGAAAGTCCTAAAACAAACAAAGTTATCCAGGTTTTGGTTGGGATTTCTGCATTAAGATCGACTTCATTATTTTTATGCTCCACAATTAAACCCTCTAAATATAGAAGGGTATGTTAAATTTCCACATATTAACCATGATAAATACAAAATATTTGTTAAAAATAATTATTAAAGTCGTCAAAAAATAAGGTCAACGATTAAATAATAAATCAGACTATTAAGAATAAATATTATATATTTTTTATAAAATAATACAATGCCTTGTATAGTTACAGTAGGTGGATTTTATGGCGATGAAGGAAAGGGAAAAATTATAGCGTACTTAGCAAATAATGAAAATTACAGTGTCGCTGCAAGGGGAGGCGTAGGACCCAATGCAGGACATACATTTGTTCAAAATAATACCGAGTATAAAGTTAGAATGTTACCCAGTGCGGTATTAAATAAAGATACTCGGCTATTAATTGGTGCAGGTGTCCTTGTGGAACCTAGTATTCTCTTAAAAGAAATCAATACTTTTCATGCGATAGATAGAACATTCATTGACTTTCAATGTGGGATAATTGAACAAAATCATCAAGATAATGATAAGAAAGATGAGCATTTAAAAGAAACTATTGGTACTACTGGAACTGGGACTGGCCCTGCCAATGCAGATCGAGCATTAAGAAAGTTAAAACTTGCAAAAGATATTCCTGAAGTATCTCTATTTTTAGAAGATATTAGCAATTCAATTAACTATTCAATAGATAATAAAGAAAATGTGCTTATAGAGGGAACGCAAGGAACTTTTCTATCTTTATATCATGGAATGTATCCGTTTGTTACTTCGAAAGATGTAACTGCATCTGCCATATGTTCTGATGTTGGTGTTGGTCCAAAAAAAATAGATGATGTTTTAATTGTTTTTAAGTCCTATGTTACAAGAGTAGGCGAAGGGCCATTAGCAAACGAAATAAGTACAGATGAAGCCAAAGGAAAAAATTGGCTAGAATTTGGGAGTGTAACAGGGAGGCAGAGAAGAGCAGCACCTTTTGATTTTAATCTTGCAAAAAAATCAATCCAAATTAATAGTGCAACTCAAATTGCATTAACAAAATTAGATATTGTATTTCCTCAATGCAAAGGCATAAAAGAATATTCAAAACTTACAAATGAGGCAAAGAAATTTATAGAAAATATTGAATCTGAAATGGGTATACCAATTACAATAATAGGTACAGGAGCTGAAATTAATGATACTGTGGATAGAAGAAAGATGTTTAATAGATAATTTTATTGATATAAATATTTTGGATATGGAGTTTATTGCTAAAATATTTCAAAAACAAAATAAATTATATTGTAATTTGATTTGATGAGGATAAATATAATCAATTGTTTTCCTATCTTATAGTTTTTTATTATCTCAAGTTACAAAAAAAATTTTTAGAAATAAAAGTTATAAATTTATGCCCACCATCTATCAAATTTTTTTGATTAACTTAGCCTTTGGTTTTTATAGAAAATTTTTAATTGACCTATATGTTGTTTTTTCAAACTAATCGATCAGATTACACCATCAAAACGAACTTACTTAAATCCTATGGGGCAGATTTGAATATTTTTTAATATCTAACATGGTGTTTGTAACAAAGTTGTCCCAAAAATACATCGACCTATTATATCGTCATATAATAATGATATAGATTTTTTTATAACATATAACATAAAAGTAATGTTAGTTATGCATATCTTTGACATACCATAGTATGTTTTATAGAACAAAATGTTAATAAATATTTAAAACTTAAAACAAAAAGAAAACGCTTATAATCCTAGAAAATACTATGGATAAAGGTAATATTGTATTTCAAAGAAGGTCTCACCTTTGATGATGTTCTTCTTGTTCCAAAAAGATCACCCATAATATCACGATCTCAAACTGAATTAAAAACAAAATTATCCACTAATATCAAAATTAATATTCCTATAATCAGTGCTAACATGGATTCTGTTACTGAATCAAATATGGCAAGTGCTTTGGCCAGAGAAGGAGGAATAGGAATAATTCATAGATTTGTGACGATACAAGATCAGGTTTTAGAGGTATTAAAGGTAAAAAGAAGTGAATCAGTAATAATTGAACAGCCTTACACAATTGGTCCCCATAATACAATAAAGGAAGCTAGTATTATCCTGTCAGAAAAAGGTATTTCAGGTTTATTGGTGGAAGATGATAATAAAAAACTTTGTGGAATACTAACACGAAGGGACATAGTATTTGAAAAAAATATGAATTTAAAAGTTTCAGATTTAATGACAAAAGATGTCATTTTTGCAAAAGTTGGAACAACAATAGAGCAAGCCAAGGAAATACTTCACAAAAATAAAATGGAGAAATTACCCATTATTGATAAAGAAAAAAAAATAATTGGACTCATAACGGGTAAAGACATACTGAAAATGGAAAAATATCCTAATGCATCAAAAGATAAGAAAGGAAGGTTGTTGGTTGGTGCTGCAGTAGGTGTAAAAGGGGATTATCTGGAAAGAACTGAAGCGTTATTAAATAACGGGGCAGATGTAATTGTAGTAGACATAGCGCACGGTCATAGTGATAATGCAATTAATACTGTAAAACTAATAAAAAAAGCGTTTCCAAGCTGTGAGCTCATAGCAGGCAACGTGGCCACTGAAAAAGGCACAGAGGATTTGATAAAAGCAGGAGTCGATGCAGTAAAGGTGGGCGTAGGTTCTGGTTCTATATGCATAACAAGAATCGTAACAGGCTCTGGTGTTCCACAATTAACTGCAATAATAGATAGTGTAAAAATGGCAAAAAAATATGAAATTCCAGTAATTTCTGATGGAGGCACAAGAACTTCTGGAGATTTGACCAAAGCTTTAGCAGCTGGGGCGTCCTCTGTAATGATAGGAAATCTATTTGGAGGTACAGACGAAAGTCCAGGTAAAACATTGATTAAAAACGGTAAAAAATATAAAATGTATCGAGGAATGGCGTCATTCTCTGCATCATTAGGCAGAAAATACAGGGAA
>JBBRRG010000121.1:0-3807 GCA_038200895.1 Candidatus Nitrosocosmicus sp.
AATAAAGCCATAGATTTCCAAGAACTCCAGATAATAAAGCAGGTGCTAAAGAACGTGCTGGGTTCATGGAAGCACCGGATATGAATGCCAAAAAGAATATATCTAAACCAACAATGCCGCCAATTGCTATTCCGCCAAAACCTTTCAAACCCTTTGTATGCACTACTACTAAAATAACAGCCATCAGTAGGGCTGAAACTAGAACTTCTACTCCAAATATCAATGGTATAGAATATGTATAATTTGGAGAATTTACACCAAGGAATGCCTGCGTTCCTATGAAATATTTTATAAATAGACTTCCTAAAAGTGCACCTATTATCTCTGCAATAAAGTAAAGGAATAGTTGTCTTTTCGTTATATGCTTTGTTATAAGAAAACCCAAAGTTACAGCAGGGTTAAAGTGGGCCATTGAAATTCTGCCAAATAGATATACACCTATTGCAACACCTACAAAAGGTGCAAATGCAATAAAAGGAATACCCAATATTCCATTTAATTTAGCATCAATGACCACAGAGCCAGTAGCTAATACTACTACAATGAAGGTCCCAATGAAATTATAAAATAAATATTAGCGATGAAAGTATCCATATCTGCGATCTAGGAAATTATAAAGGGTGTATATTAAAATTATAATGATAGATTGAAATTTATTTTGATATAGGGATAAAAACTGAACAGAAAGCATGTAGATAATTGATTACTTTCTTTTTCATTTCTAATTCTGTAGTAAAATGTTTTGGAGGTATTATCTGGAATTTGGATATATAGATAATTATGGTTTAAATAAGTTCGATTCTGAATGATATCTTTCTAGTTGAATTGTTGCATGAGTTATTTTGAATTTCTTTTCAAGAATTGAATTTATCTCTTGTAATATTACCTGTGATCTACTTGGATCAATTATTACTACGTGAGCAGATAGTGCATGCATACCTGAAGTTATTGTCCATATATGAAGTTCAAATAAGCCAGTTACTCCTCTGATCTTTAGTATCGCTTCTTTCACTTCGTCATGAGGTATGTTATAAGGAGAACCTTCCATTAATATATGAACTGCCTTTTTGATGATGGACCAGGTTCTTGGAATCATGAATAACGCTAAACCAATGCTGATTATTGGATCTGCAAGATAAAAATGAGTGGTTAACATTATTAGACCGGCAGCAAGAACGCCTGCAGCCCCGATTGTATCACTTAAAGTTTCTAAATATATTGCTTTAACATTTAGATTTTGTTCTTCTGCATTTTTTGAATGTTGTTGCTCTTCTTCTACATCATGATATGAAAGTCCATGAGAATGTCCAAATACTCCTTTTTTCTCACTAAGCATATGCAAACTGATAAAATTTACGATTATTCCAACAACTGCCGCTACTATTATGGGAAATCCTTGAATTTCAGGTGGAGCGAAGATACGCATAAAACCTTCATATATAATATATACAGATAGCAAGATTAGTATTACACCATTTGCCAACGAGGCAAGTATTTCCATTCGAAAGAACCCATATGTTCTTTCAGGTGTAGGTAATTTGCGACTATAATTGATAGCAAAAAGTGCCAAAGCAAATCCACCTATATCAGCAAGCATATGGCCAGCTTCTGAAAGTAAGGATAAGCTACCAGTTATTAAAACAATGATTACTGCCGAAACAAGATAAAAAGTGCTCAGCAAAAATACTATCTTTAGCTTTTTTACATTACTAGGAGATTTTATTGTATTTTTTGCTATATCTGTCATTTCAATTTCCCTTAATTCTTCAATCTAGAATTTAACCATTTTTACACAAATAGTAAAATAGATCTTTAAAATAAAGAATTAATATAGATAAAACAATTGTTTAATCCCCATTTTAATTTTTGTATATATTTAGGTGAATTTTTATCAGATTGTTGAGTTTAAACATTAGTTAATATTCATATTGAAAATCATCTTAATTACAGTCATTCCAGTTTTGAATAGACAAAATTTATCCATTATTTATACAATTCATGTTTATTATGTAAGATGATTTATGTTTATTGGTCAAAAGTTGAGTTTATACTTTTCTGTTTATTCAAAAACTTGTTTTATATTAATATAACAAAATTTATTGGAATAAGGCCAATCTGTATAAACATATTCAATATGTTATTGAATTTTGCAATGGGAATTGTTTAAATAATAAATTTTTTTCTAGTTCTAAGACAATTCAAATAATCTTTAACTAAAACGAATATTGATGAAATGGATATACTTAACAAATATTTACTATTGAGTATTAAAGGAATGGATAAATGAAATTGTTCTCCGAGTACTATTTTATGATAAAACAAGTATTTATAATTGCTTATATGACCGGAATTTTATGGTTAAGACGAAATCCATTATCTTTAGTTTTTACGGCCATTTCTCCATTTTCTCTATTATTCATTTTATTTATCATTAGCAATGGACACTATGTCCAGTTTGCAGTTGCGGGAAGTCTAGTCATGGCGTTAGTAGGCTATGGCTTATCCTTGGGACAGGATATTTCGCTTTACAAATTAGAATATAAAATGCAGGATATGTTTGTAGCTTCTCCTGTATCTCCTTTAACATATATGCTTGGCCTTGCATTTTCTGAATTAGTATATGGTTTACCTGCTTTGCTTGTGCTAGCATCTCTTGCTGTTTATTTTTCGACATCTATTTCATTTGTACCTCTTTTAATTGTAAATGTTTTTCTAATTTGGGGAACAATGTCGTCAATAGGCTTTTTCTTGTCTTCCCATATGCTTCATATGAGAAATGCTACACAACTTATTTCATTTGTTAATGTTGTTCTTGCTGTTATTCCACCAGTTTTTTATTCTATTGATAGATTGCCTCTACCTCTGCAGATAATTTCTTATTTTGTTCCAACCACTCATGCATCATTGATGTTACAATATTCCATGGGATTTCCCACCCCTTCGCAATGGTCAATTTCGCTTGGCCTATTTGTACAAGTTGCTTATCTCATTTTCTTTGTCGTCTTAGCAAAAAAAAAGGCATTGTGGAGAGAAAATTAAAACAATTAGTATCTTTTTTTCTTATTATATAGGTGATTTCTTATTATTCTGAAAAATCTGTCTAGTAGCTTCTACCAATTTATATACATCTTCTTTATCATGAGCATATGAAAAAGCACCCATCTTTAGAGGTAAAAAGAATATATTGAATTTTGCAATTAAGGCCAAATTATAATTAAACAACAAATCATTGTTTGCTAAGGCCACATCGAGCGCATTATTTATTTTCTTTACTTTGTCATTTAAAAAATGAATCATAAATAAGGACCCAATTCCTGTTATCTCTGTCTCTATCTTCATTTCATTAAATAGTTTTGATAACTCGGTTCTTGCAAAATCTCCAAGGGAATTAATTTTATCATAAACAGTGGGATTATTTTTCAAATACTTTAGAGTGTCGTACCCTGCGGTCATTGTTAATGGATTAGCTGAAAATGTTCCTCCTCCTATTGAACAATATGTGTCTTTTTCTTTCCTATTTGTTACATCCGCCAAGTTCATAATTTCCTTTTTACCGCATACAGCTCCAATGGGAAGACCTCCACCAATTATTTTACCAAGTGTAAAAATATCCGGATCTAATTTATAGTGAGTCATTGCTGCATTATAGGATAACCTAAAACCAGTAACTATTTCATCTAAAATTAAAAGACTATCATTTTTCTTTGCAAATTCTTGCAATCCTTCAAGATAGCCCTCTGAAGGTGTGATACATCCAGCTCCTCCTAAGATGGGCTCTATTATAATACCTGCTAAATCGTCTTTAAT
>JBBRRG010000122.1:0-3708 GCA_038200895.1 Candidatus Nitrosocosmicus sp.
ATTAAATTACATATATAATTAGTAATTTAATAAATTAAATTGAATAATAATAACCGACATAGTTTTTCAGGAAATAAAATAGATCCTCCAGAAATATCTGCAAGCATGACGGTATCAGATTTGATAGATTTGTTTGGCAAAACAGGGTATAATGCTAGGAGACTAGCAGAAGCTGCCGAAATTATGATTAAAATGATGGAATCTGATGCTACGGTTTGCTTAACAATTGCAGGGGCGATGACCCCAATAGGTTTTGGAAAAATAATATCAACAATGATAGAAAACGGATTTATTGACTGGATAGTTACAACCGGTGCCAATGTATATCATGATTTGCATTTTGCGTATGATCTGCCAGTAAGACAAGGCCATTTTGATGTGGATGATGATACTTTATACTCAAAGCAAATTGTTAGAATTTATGATGTATATATTAAAGAAATCGGAACCCTTCAAGCTCAAGATATAATAATGCAGAAAGATATTCAAGATATATATAAGAAAAATAAGGATATAGAAACTGGATCTACTGCAGATTTATCATATTTGATTGGAAAAGCTGCTTCAGAAAAATCCAAATATTCAGAAAAATCATTCATGGTTTCTGCTTATAAATCAGATGTACCCGTTTACATTCCGGCTCTTAGCGATTCATCAATTGGTTTAAACATGTTACCATTATTACTAAATGAAAAAATATCGATAAATGTTATTCAAGATATCGCTGAATCTGCTGCAATTTTATGGAAAAGCGATAAATCAGGTGGCATCGAATTAGGCGGAGGGGTTCCAAAAAATTTTTTCCAACAAACAGGACCTGCACTATATCAAATATTGAAAATAAAAGAGGGTGGACATGATTTTATAATCCAGCTAACTGACGCAAGGCCTGATACTGGAGGTCTTTCAGGAGCAACATTACAAGAGGGTAAAAGTTGGGGTAAAATCAAAACATCTCACAGAGGAAACGTTGTAGTATATGGAGATTCTTCAGTATATTTTCCCATACTCTGTGCACATCTACTAACTAAATGTAAACCAAGAAATAAAAAAAGAATTTACAGGAATAAGAATAAATGGGTTGAAGAAATGAAGCGTAATTTTAATAACAAATAAAAATCATTATACATGTATAAAAAAGTATTTAGAATAATTTAATAAAATATAAGTGAATGTCAGATTCAAGTCAACTCTTAGTACGAAGAATAAAAAACGGTACTGTGATAGATCATATCGAATCACCAAGGGCATTACTTGTACTTGATATACTAAATATAACCGGGCAAGATGGAAATGTAATCACAGTAGCATTAAATGTTCCAAGCGTAAAACATGAAAAAAAAGATATAATCAAAGTTGAAAATAAATTCTTGGAAAAAAAAGAAACAGACAAACTTGCATTGATAGCGCCCAAGGCCACGATAAATATCATTAAAAATTATAACTTGGTTGAAAAAAGAAGAATACAATTGCCCGATAAGATTATTGGTTTTTTTAAATGCCCCAATTTAAGATGTATTACAAATACAGAAGAAGGTTTAAAATCCAAAATAGAAATAATTGACAAGATAACTTTAAGATTAAAATGTCAATACTGTGCAAGATCAATAACAACAAATGAATTAATGAATTATCAATAAAACAATACACAGTATTATCTTAAAATATAGTTAGATTTGATTTCTCTACTAGTCTTTATTCAGATTACATACTAAAAAATTGTTTCAAACTATGAAAAAAGGGAAATTAACCTATCAATAAAAAAACAAGAGTAGATATGCAAAGTCAGGTTATAGCAGGTTCATAATAATACCTAAGAATATCCAGAATTATCAGATTAAATATTAAATATGTCTACGATACATGAGTAATTATTTTATAATAAATCCTATTTAGTAGAACGAATTTTCTCAGGCAATTCAAAAGATAAAAAGATATTCAAATCAATAACTGTTTATTATTCTCCTCTGCAAGCTTCACAAGTAAATGACCCATCTGCATATAGCAAAAAATCAGACCATTCACCACATTCATCGCAATATCCAGATACATTTCGTGGAGAACGTCCTATTTCCCCTCGAATTAACAATGCTTTTTCAGAAACAACATCAAATAATTCAGGCGTAACTGCCAGAACATCAGATACTGAAATTATTCCTACTACATTATTTTTATGAGTCACCCCTAAACGTTTTATATTGTGTTGTCTTAGGAGTCTCGCTGCAGAGGTAATACTTTCATCACCATTAATAGTTATTAGTTTTTGCATTATATCAGATGCTTTTATTCCAGATGGAATTGAACCTTTTGCAACGGCTTTAGTAACAATATCCCAATCAGTCACTATTCCCAACGGCAAATCATTATCTAAAATAATAATACTTCCAATTTTAGCTTCATTCATAAGTTTTGATATTGTAATAATATCATCATCAGGTTTTGCATGGATAATAGGACTATTCATAACATCACTAACCAAAATCCTAGTAGTCATTCCTGTATCTTCATCTCGAATATCTTTAGCCATATCAAATCATCATAATCTGAATTTAATTACTTTTCTGTTATTCTAACGACATTATCTTTAAATTCGCCTTTTTCAACAGGCAATAGCTTGCATTGACCAACTGGCAAAATTCTAACTATTTCATCAATTGATAAACTTTTAAGATATTCTATAATATTTTTTGAAAAATCATTTTTAAGTGCATAATCTACAAAATCTGCTTTAATTTTTTTTGAGGCCTTGACTACATCTAAACCAGAAGGCAATAATGTCCTAACACAAATCGATCTTTTTTTAACTGTATTATACGGCCCTATAATCAATAAAGGCTTATCACCGATAAATGACAGTCCAATTGCAAGTTTTATCTCCAAATTCTTTACAAAATTCCTTTTACCTTCTATCACAAATGAGCCTTTAGGAAGAAATTGCCCTGTCGGAGCTCCTTTTTTTAATTGAGAGGATAATACCCAATATGCATCAGAGCTGGACAAAGAGTCTCTCCAAGATCTGCTAAATGATACCGTAGCTTGAGATACTTCTAAAATACTTTGAGATATATCAGCATTAGATTTATTAGCATTTTGTAATATAAAAAATGGAGAGCCATTAACTTCGGCGTGAAATACATAATCATTTTCTGTAAGATGTCTACGTATAATTACAGAATTAGATGAAGCATCTTTTCCGCCTATTGCCAATAAATCATCACTTGTAAAAAACCACCTATATTTCTCATACCATTCTTTATTAGTTAAAACTTTAACACTGGACAAAGGTTTTTTATTTTTTTGTTGTTTTAATTTATCGATTTGTTCTTGTAGTTTTGATTGAGAATTCTCTATGGTTATTAATCCTCTTTCCATTTCTTTTGCAAGATTGAATAAAGAAGATGAAAGTTTTGGGATATTAAAATTCCCTAAATCCAGTGGCATTTTTTCGTCAACAATTTCCAAAAAATATTTTCCTTTAATATTTAATATTTTTGCATTAAAATCAAAAAGGATTTTTTGAAAAAAAACGTTTTCGATATTTATCATAATATCTGTCTGTTGCATTAACAAAGTTGCAAAATCTCTTAGTTTGCCTGATTTTGAAATAACAAAGCTTTTAGCTTTTTCCTGCTCCTGCAAATCATGTTCTAATAATTCAATTCGTTTTTCTAATTCAGAATTTTTTGAAGCATCACTATTAATAATAAG
>JBBRRG010000123.1:0-3682 GCA_038200895.1 Candidatus Nitrosocosmicus sp.
ATATAGTTGCAGGTCTAGTTAACTATAGAATAATGAAACAGCATCACTAAAAGAAAGGAGATATATCAATAGTGAATCGAATGAAATGTTTCTAATTATGCTAGAGATCTATTATGAGTTATAATGATTAAATATTTCTTCACATAGAATTGCTTTAATATCGAAACCGAATATTAAAGATAGATTAGATGGATACTCGGAATATCGGTTTAAGAAATATTGAAGTTGCAGACACAAAAATATGTTCTATTGATGGTGAAAATGGCAAACTAATTTATAGAGGTTTTGATATTCTGGATTTAGCTAATCATTCTACCTATGAGGAAACTGCTTATCTTTTATTATTTGGCGATCTGCCACTCAAAGATGAATTAAAAGAATTCAATAAAAAACTGATAGATTCAAGAAAGATACCAGAATCCATAATAAAAAATATGAAAAATAAACCCTCTACTGCTCATCCAATGGACATTTTACAATCTTCGGTTTTGGAACTAGCTGATTATGATTTCGATAGAACAGATGAAGGAAAAGAAGCTAATTTGACAAGAGCTATTTCACTTATCGCTAAAATACCCACAATTGTTGCAGCGTGGGAAAGAGTTCGAAATGGCTTGGATGCGGTTCATCCATTAAATGATAGTAATCATGCTCATAATTTTTTATACATGGTAAAAGACGAACATCCCAAGCATGAAGTTTCAAAAATATTTGATATTAGTTTAATTTTACATGCTGAACACAGTTTTAATGCATCAACATTTGCAGCAAGGGAAATCGCATCTACAAGAGCTAGTATATATGCATGCATAGGAGGCGCTTTGGGTGCATTATCAGGTGAACTCCATGGAGGAGCTAATATACAAGTTATGAAAATGTTACTTGAAATAAATGATATTAATAATGTTGAAAATTGGATTAAAAAGAGAATAAAGGATGGTGGAAGAATTATGGGGATGGGACATGCTGTATACCGCACAACAGATCCAAGATCAGAAGTACTTGCAACATTATCAAGAGCTATTTCAAAAGAGAAAGATACTAGATGGTATGAAATAACAGAGAAAGTTGAACAAGTAACAAAAAATATTATGCGTGAAGCGAGAAAAATGTTAATATACCCAAATGTCGATTTGTATAGCGCATCACTTTATTACAGTTTAGGCATTCCTCTAGATTTAAACACACCTATTTTTGCTATCTCCAGAATAGCAGGCTGGAATGCACACATAATCGAAGAAAAATTTGCAGAGGCTGCACCAAAACCAGCTCTTTATAGACCCAAGGCTGTTTATGTCGGCAGGTATTGTGGTCCTATGGGATGCGAATATACAAGTATAATTAACAGAACATCCACTAAAACAAATCAATAAAAACCAAAATTATTTTTACTATACGTTAGTATTAGAAAATCGATATCTTATTAAAATTTATAAATTCTCTTTTTAATCAGTATTATATTGCCCTCTGAGGATAAACCTACAAAATATAAAGATGTTGGTATAGATATAAAAAAAATTAAAAAAATACAAAATCAAATTGGAAAAAGTATAGAACAAACCTATCAATATCTTGATTTGGGAAAAGTAATATTAGGATTTGGACATTATGCAGGGTTAATCGAAATAGGAGATAATGTTATGGCTATCCATACGGATGGAGTAGGAACAAAAATTTTGATAGCACAGCTAATGGAAAAGTATGACACCATTGGTATTGATTGTATAGCTATGAATGTAAATGACATAATCTGTGTTGGATCAAAACCATTAGGGTATTTATCCTATGTCGCATTACAAAACACTAATGATTTACTTTTAAAAGAATTAACTAAAGGCCTTGTTAAAGGTGCAAAATTATCAAATATTGCAATTGTAGGCGGTGAAACCGCAATATTACCGGATATTATAACAGGTAAAGGAAAAGGCTATAATTTTGATTTAGCCGGAATGATTTTTGGAATTATAAATGATAAAAAAAAAATAATTCTAGGCAATAAAATAAAATCTGGAGATATAATCTTAGGTATTCATAGCACTGGTTTACATTCTAATGGTTATACTCTGGCAAGAAAAGTACTTTTAGAGAAATATTTGATTGATGATAAACCAACATATTTAGATACTAATATTGGAAACGAACTACTTAAACCTACAGCTATTTATTCAAAAACAATTTTGAAATTGATTGATCAATTTGATACATCAGTAATTCATGGATTATCTCATATCACAGGAGGAGCATTTACAAAGTTAAACAGATTAAATTCTGGTGTAGATTACATTTTAGATAATTTACCCCAAATCAAAGGTATATTCAAACAGATAATGATTGATGGAAAAATAAACGTAATTGAAATGTATAAAACGTTCAACATGGGAATTGGATTTTGTATTATCGTTTCAAAGGACGAGGTCGAAAATATTGTTGATCTTATTAACAAAGATAATATGCAATGTCAAGTAATAGGAAAAATAAAAGCAAAGGGTAATGGAAATATATTTATTAAAAAAGGTAATGAATTGTTAAAGATTTAACACAATAAAGAATAATATGTGTAGCTAATACAGATTATTTCGATTAAATTAAAAAAAGCAAAAAAAAATTAAATAAAATTCTTTTATTTTTTCTAATTTGACTTTTGAAGAGATATTTATGGAAAAAAAGATAGATTTAGAATAGATTGAATTTACTTGGTCTCCATATCAATCCACAGATTTTCTATAATAAATAATAAGTCCCGCTTTTCTATACAAAAGGTTTTTCATAACACTTTAATCCAGAAAAGTTATAATTATTTCACATTTGTTTAATGATAAAGATATCAAACACCCATCAGGTCTATTGTTAAAGCTATTTATGGAAACTGAAAAACAAGAACCAATAAGAAATGATACCTCTTATCTGAAAGCATGTGAAGAAATTGCTAATGAAATATTATCTTTAAATGTTAATAGTAATCCAATTAAAACAGAAGTATTAAAGATTATCAAAAGTAAATCTTCAAAGTATAAATTATCAAGATTTCCCAAAAATATAGATATTCTAAAATTATTACCTGAAGATAACCATTATAAAAAACTATTAAAACTAAAACCATCCAAAACTTCATCAGGTATTGCAGTTATTACAGTGATGCCAATGCCATTTGAATGTCCCCATGGAAAATGCATTTATTGTCCCGGTGGAATTGAGGTTAATACTCCATTAAGTTACATTGGTACAGAGCCGGCTACCAAAATAGCACAGCAGGTAAACTATGATCCTTTCAAACAGGTTTGGTCAAAAGTTATTCAATTAATAGAAAGAGGTCATAGCGTAGATAAAGCAGAACTTGTCATTGTAGGTGGTACTTTCCCGTTCTATCCTATAAATTACCAGAAAGATTTTGTTAAAAAATGTTTCGATGCTTTTAATTTGTTTGATATGCAATTACTTGCCAAAAATAATTCGAACCTTGGCTTTGCTTGCAACAAATCAAAAATAAATTTGGAATTAAGTGAAAATTTGGAAAAAGCAAAAAAAAATAATGAGAATTCCCATATTCGGTGTGTTGGGTTAACAATAGAAACCAAACCTGATTATTGTAAAAAAGAACATATCAATACAATGCTTGAGTTAGGTACAACTAGAATTGAAATAGGAGTCCAATCTTTAAACGATGAAGTATTCAAGGCAGTAA
>JBBRRG010000124.1:0-3656 GCA_038200895.1 Candidatus Nitrosocosmicus sp.
CGATGTTGCAATTCAAAATCAGAAAAACATTCACCATGATCTCTCTTCACAGTTAAACAAAATCAATAATAAACTGGCTGAGATTTCAAAGTTACATTACTCTTATTTAAAAGGTGCAGAAGAGGAGCTTGACATAGAAAACAAAAAACTTGAAGTAATTAAAGGCCTTGGAGTTACCAAAGATACATTTGCAATGGAAGGCTGGATTCCAAAATCCAAAGTAGAATCTATAAAGACATCTTTTCAAAGATATAGTGAAGGTACTACTAAAATTTATGAACTGGAAACTAAAGAAAATCCGCCTACACTTTTGGATAATCCAAAAAGATTGAAAAATTTTGAATCTTTTGTGAGATTTTATTCTTTGCCCTCTGGTAACGAATTTGATCCCACTATGATCTTTGCTTTTATTTTTCCTATTTTCTATGGTTTAATGCTTGGTGATGTCGGATATGGATTGGTAATACTTTTAGTTTCCAGATGGGTAATAAGGAGAGTAGAGGGTAAAAAACGTAATTTAACTATTATGCCAAAATTCTTACGAAAGTTTGCTAAAACAATATTACAGCCCACACAAATGGTAAAACTAGCTAAGGCCATGACCCCCGGTTGTATTATTGCTATCATATTGGGATTTTCCTTTAACCTATATTTTGGATTCCATTTAAATGGCTATTTGTTCTCTTTTCTAAATAATTTTGGGTTACACCTACCTACCGATGGTGCATTACTTAACCCTATTGGAACGTTTGGCCTTCGTAAACTTTTGCTATTTAGTGGTTATGTTGGGATAGGCATGGTTTCTTTTGGACTTGTGCTAGGAATAATCAACAGTATTAGAGAAGGACAGAAAAAACATGTAGTTAGTAAGATAGGCTGGCTATTATTTGGCTGGGGTATTGTTCTATTGGGTCTAGCACTTTTACACCATCAAAGTATAAACCCTTTACAAGAAACAGTAGGAATTGGTTATTTTGCATTAATCTTTGGTGGAATAGGTTTGATGTTTTATGGTGAGGGTGTAAGAGCAATAATGGAGCTGCCTTCAATTATTAGTCATGTACTTTCATATACTAGAATTGTGGGAATATTGCTTGCCTCGGTTATACTTGCCGATGTTATTGACTTTATTTTCATTAAAACTTTACATCATACAATACTATACATAATCCTGGGTGTCACTATATTTTTTGTTGGTCATATCTTTAATATCATATTAGGCGTCTTTGAACCAGGAATACAAGGAGCAAGGTTGATTTATGTGGAATTCTTCTCAAAATTCTATCATGGTAATGGTAGACCTTTCAAGCCTTTTGGAATTAAAAGGAGGTATACATATGATCGTTATAATACTGAAAAATAAACAATAAATTTCTTTTTTTATTTTTTTAATTATAATACAGCTCGTTTGGATTTATTTTAAAAATATTAAAATTTGATTAATTAAATTATTAATTGGAATCTTTGTAAAATTTAAGATATATTTTTATAGATTAAAAAACGTCTTTTAACATTGGTTAAAACTATAGCTTTTCATTCTTACAAGGGTGGTACTGGAAAGACTACAATAGCTGCCAATCTATCGACACTTTTAGTATCTAAAGGTTTTAATGTTTTGCTTATTGATATGGATGTATATGCACCCAGTTTACACGTTTATTTTAATTCCAAACCTGAAAAATGGATGAACAATTACTTGCTTGATGATTTGGAATTTTCTGATGTTATTTATGACTTTACTAATGTTATACAAGACTTTTATCCATTAGTATCATCATTACCTTCTTCTTCTAATAAAAAAGGCATCTTTAATATTGTATTTTCAAATCCAAAAAAAGAAGAAATAACAAGTTTGGATTTTCAAAATAGGGACTCATCAAAATCTCAAATGTTAAAAAAGATGTTATATCTTAGAGAAAAAACAAACTCTGATATTAGTTACGATTTTATTATTTTAGATACCAGCCCTGGAATAAGGCCTTGGTCAATTAATGCATTGGCTATTGCTGATATTATTATATTGTCATTGAAAATGGATCATATTGATATTGAAGGAACCAAGCAGATGGCAACTGATGTATATAAATCCTTTATCAATTTTGGTGCAAAATCTTATTTATTATTAAATAGGATAGCGGGATATTGTACACCTTCTCAATCAAATAAAGAAATGGTTTCTAAACCTGGTCGATTTGAATTTACCATGCTGGAACAATCAGAAACTATGATGGAATTGGAGAATTACCTTAAAATGGATATTGTTTCAACTATTCCTTGTTATTGTGATATACAATTTGAAAGACAAGAATTCATTACGGTTTTAAAATATCCTAATCATCCATTTGTAGAAAAAATGAATGAACTTATAAACAAGATAAATTAGAACGGTGTATATGGGGACATCCAATAAAGATAAAAGATATATTTATTATATTTTATATGGAATTGAAGTATTTTCCAGGTAATGAATATATATTTAATGGCCTAAAATCATCAAATTCGGGAATTTTTTTACTGAAAGGACCAAAATTTTCTGGAAAATCCTCTTATTGCAATCATTTGTTCATAAACGCAATAAATGACAATAGTTTTTGTATATATGTCAGTTCAAGCTTTACAGAAAAACAATATGCTAATTTATTCTCATCTAAAACCAAATATGTTGAAAAAAATTCAAAATTAGTTAATCCCTATCTTATCAACCAAATTACTCTGTCTGATAATTTGACAGATGGAAAATTACATAATACCTTTTTGAAAATTCAAGAATTAATCGATTCTCATACTAATCAATCAATTTGCTTTATAATGAATTCATTAACAAATTTATTGACGTATTTTGATGTCCACGATATAATAAAATTTGTTACAGATTTGAGTTTCCTTTTGAAAGAAAAAGAGCTAATTGCAATTTTTACAATTGACAATTCTGATACCGATTCAGAAATTCTCTATAATAAAATCTCGCATTTATTTGATTGTATAATGGAAACAAAATTGACTCCCACCACAAAAGATTCCCTTTCAATGTATATCAAAATGAATTCCATGATAGGTAGCAATCCGAATTCGCAGTGGATTAAATTTGAGATAGATGAGGAATGCAATATTGTTTTTTTTAATCGTGAAATGCAGTTAATTTGTAATATTTGTAAGGAACCAATTAAGGAAACGCCTGTATTTTATTCAGAACTTGCATTTCATAAAGAGCATTTGAATGTATATATGAAGTTAATTAGCTTTTATGGCAATTCTCAAATATCTGAGGTTGGCTCCTCAGGAATTCTTCATGCTACATTTTTTTTCATTGATATTGTGGGGCTATCAGATCCATCGTTATCTGTTAAAAGACAAATTGAAAAAATTCATATTTTAAATAATTTGATTTCTTGTTGTAATTCATTTAAAAAGGATAGAGATAAAAAAATATTACCCACAGGTGACGGAATGGCTATTGGTTTTACGTCTGATCCCAAGCTTCCATTAGAATTGAGTATGGAATTACAATATATGTTAAAAACACATAATTCTGGCATCGATAGTGAATCGACAGTTAAAGTACGCATTGGTATTGGATCTGGACATGTATTTTTAGTAAATGATTTGAATGATAATCAAAATTTGTGGGGGCCTGGAATAATTCTTGCTAGACGGGT
>JBBRRG010000125.1:0-3632 GCA_038200895.1 Candidatus Nitrosocosmicus sp.
CGGTTCTCCTTTTGATTGAAAAGCCTCTTTAACTTCTGTATTTTCAGCAGCTTCGCCTAGTTTGCCTGGTCCCCAGAGATAGTGAAAATGTTCTCCATCGGAGTGTTTTATTTGCCCAATTACATGATGATTCTTTGGAAAATCTGGATCGATTGGCATATTTTTTCGCAGAGGTAATTGATCTAATATATTATATAAACCATGTGTAAATATTAATAAAAAATAGTTTTAATTATATATTTTATTTGTTACAATTCTTAAATCATTAATCATATACATAACAATATATCTAAGAATGAAGAAGATTTAATCTTCTACTTATATTTTATTAAGGTGTTTTTATGTCATTTAAGTTACATTGTAATGAATAGTTTAATGTAAATAATTGGATCTATACGATTACAAGTTATTACATCTTTATTGTAATAATTATAGCATGTAAATTAAACCATTTCTTCTGTATATGCATAGTTTACATTTCTTATTTTTTGTTGCATGGAAAGTAAAATCATCCGAGTATTCATTAGTTCTTCTTTAAAATCCTTCATTATCCTTTAAAATAATACTTTTCTCAAAAGGATGGTGGTGGATATATGATACTTTAGTTTCAAGAACTGATGAGTGCGGTGGCGGATACAAGTGCCATCAGCCATCAGATATATTTATTCCATAAGCTGCTATACTGATGTTCTTTACATTCTTTTACAACAGCAGATAGAAAATACTTGCTACCTGACACAAAAATATATTTGGCTCTTGATATTGTCCGTCTATAATTTCTTATTTATTTTGAGATTCGATACCAATATCCGGCCAATCCATATTAATTCAGAACTATCTTTGATGAAGTTTCTTTTATACAAAAAGATTCTGCTGCTTTAGATGTATATGTATTTCTTGATGAAAATCATTAAAATAGAGATATTGTGAAGATGCTAATGTTAAGGTCTTGTTCTCTTTCTTCCTATTTCTGTATATCATAACCATAAATAAGCAAAATAAAACCATATCTTTATCCTTAACTTAACAAATCTATTGAATAAAGATTATTAATTATTTATAATTATACCTAATGAAAATTTTAAATTAGCTATATTTTTTATATTACAATAAAGTTTTTAAAATATAATTAGTAAATATTTTAATTAGATAAGTACATTTATTATTTACTTTCTGATTTTTTAATTCCTCCTATTTTAAACATTTTTGTACTACAAACACTACATGTGCCTTGAGTAGCAGGTCTTCCATTTTTCATAGTAACTTGTTTTTCATCTTTCATTTCTCTTTTTGCTTTACATTTAACACAATATCCTTCCATCTGATTAACCTTCTGCAAGTGTAGATAAAATATAGGTAGTATAAAATTATTGTCATAAAGATAAGAAAAAGTCTTAATAACATCTATAAAGATTAAATTAATTTATTACGATATTTTAAAATAGTTATAATTTTAACAAAAGTGTATTGGAAGCCAAAGGAATATACGATAACATTTTAAAGCTAATAAAAGAACACCATAATTGGTTTAATAATTCCATTCCATTAATAGCAAGTGAAAATATACCAAGCCCTGCAGTAAGAGAAGCAGTTGTGTCTGATTTCGGAAATAGATATGCAGAGGGATGGCCAGGCGAAAGAGTATATGCAGGATGTACATATATTGATCAAGTAGAAAATATATGTAATGAATTAGCTAAAAAAGTTTTTAGATCGGAATTTGCTGATTGCAGAGCAACATCTGGTGTTGTGGCAAATTTAGCAATTTATTCAGCATTTTCTAATCCCGGCGATTATATGCTTGCCTCGTCTATTCCCAGTGGTGGCCACATTTCACATGGAAAAAAAGAACATTCAGGAACCGCAGGATTAGTACATGGTCTATTAATAGAACATTTTCCATTTTCAAAGGAACTTATGACCATAGATGTGGATTTGACCAAAAAAAAAATTGAAATAATGGTAAAAGAAGGGAAAACCCCAAAAATCGCAATGTTTGGAGGTAGTCTTTTCTTATTCCCTCATCCCGTAAAAGAATTAACTGATATCTTACACAGTCATAATATTTATATAAATTATGATGGAGCTCACGTCGCTGGATTAATTGCAGGAAACCAATTTCAAGATCCTCTAAGAGAAGGTGCAGATTCTATGACTATGAGTTCTCATAAAACATTGTGGGGCCCACAAGGAGGTATAATAGTTTCACTTGAAAAATATGGTGAAGCCATTAAAAAAGCGATATTTCCAGGCAATACTAGTAGTCATCATTTACATCATGTTGCAGGAAAAGCTATTGCTTTGGCAGAAATAATAGAATTCGGTGAAGAGTATGCAAAACAGGTTATTAAAAATGCAAAGATGCTTGCTTATTCTTTAGCAAATTTTGGTTTTAATGTATTAGGTGAAAAAAGAGGATTTACAGAATCTCATCAATTAGCAGTAGATGTTTCAAAATTTGGAGATGGAGGAACCATAGAAAAAGAACTTGAAAAATGCAATATAATATTAAATAGGCAGCTTCTTCCAGGAGACATAAAAGAAGGAAAAAATTATTTGCATCCTAGTGGAATAAGGATCGGAGTTCCTGAAGTAACAAGATTAGGTATGAAGGAAAACGAAATGCATGGGATAGCAACATTTATCAAAAGAATAGTTATTGATAAACAAGATACGAGTAAAGTTTTACAAGATGTAATAGAATTTAGAAAAAGCTTTCAAAAGGTACAATATGCATTTGATAATGAAACTGCAGCTTATGAATATATACAGTTAGTAAATACTACTAAATAAAAACTATTAAGATAATTTATATGAATTTATTAATAAGAATAATTTAATCCTTTTTGGAGATTTGTTTTTTCTCTTGAAAACAAGGCACTGGACCATCTAAATTAAATAATTTTATTAATATCTATCTTTTAATATTATTTTTTATATTTTGTTATATTTTTATCTACATAAATTTAATACTATTTATGATATAAAAAGTTTAACCATTTGAAAGACCCATTTGGATATCTATTTTATGATTAAAGATGTTTTGACAAAATTAAGATTTACTTGTTTGGTTATGCAAATGGGTGCTGTTATTGCAAAATATATATACAAATATCTGCGGTTACAATGGTGCTTCTTCTGGAATCATTAATTGTTTTGAATGGATCGCAAAAGATGTTAGGAGAGAATTAAAGTAACATTTCTGAAGATTCTTCTGAATCCATGCAATGCAAATATCATATTGCAATTTAATTTATTCGGCAATACTGGTAGCACCAGCAATGATATATTATATTCTCCAATTTTTTTATATATATGCAGTAAAATGGCTATTACTGTTGAAATAAGTATGATTGATATACTTGATAAATATATAGATCTTTTTTAAATATGCTATAGACGTTCTGTATCTTAACTAGCAAATGTCTATCTTAAAAATTGATTCACCTGTTACTATACTGACTTACAAAACTTGAGAATTAATTAATCTATTTATTTTATCTCGTATTACAATTCTCTTTTTTGACTTGTTAACAATTAATATTCGGAACTGAAAATTTATCAGAGCCATCAGTGTATTACTATATCGTCTGCGGAGCCATGCAGAGCAGAGAAGGATTTTATTCCTTTTG
>JBBRRG010000126.1:0-3560 GCA_038200895.1 Candidatus Nitrosocosmicus sp.
AAATTTGCTAAACAGTCTATGAAGGAAGATGGGTTATGTATGATTATAGAGCCTATGGCTAATGACAGTGTGGAAGATAACCTTAATTTGGTAGGTAAAATTTACTACGCAGCTTCTTGCATGATTTGTGTACCAAACTCACTGGCTGATAATGGTATTGCATTGGGCGCCCAAGCTGGGGAGAGAAAAACAAAAGAAATCGCAGAAAAAGCAGGATTTACTAAATTTAGACGAGCGTCTCAAACACCTTTTAATATTGTATATGAGGCAAAGTCCTGACTACAAATAATCTTTATTTAGAACATTTTTTTTAATGGATTATTTCTAACTGGATAAAAACATTTTTTTATGTACTGTTCAAAATTTTATTTTTTAAAAAAATCAAATCATATATTATATTTTTTATTCAATTGATATTTTAATTTCTGACGAGATTCAGAATTTACAAAACTAAATGACCCATCGGCTGAGGAAATAAGAAATAAAGAATGGCTTTTCTTAATTAGTTTTGGGGTAAAATGTTTTTTGCAATATTTTCGAGATACATCTGTATATGTGGCTCTATAGTCCATATATTTTCATTTTCAAAAAGATGTCCATATCTTTGTGAGCTTCCAATCAATTCCCTTTTGTTCAGTTTTTCTAAATAACTAGAACTAACTGTAGATTCGTTAAATCCATTTTTTCTAGCCAAAGAATTTATTAATTCGTGTACTCCAGAGCCATGTTGAGCTGCTTCTTTTATTCGGTATGCGATTTCTTTTGGTATTCCAATTTTTTCAGCTAATTTGCGATGTACTCGTTTTCCAAGATTATCATAGTTACCACCATTATTTTGAATATTGAGACGAGGATCTATTCTTAACACAGTATCTATTAAATTAGTATCTAAAAACGGTTCACGTAATTCTATACTCTGAGACATGGTAATTTTATCCTCTCTCTCTAATGTTTCTTTATATAACAGCTTTAGATCTTTTATCATATATTCTAGGATTTTTTCGTATCCATATTTTTTAACAATTTTAGAATACCAAGAATATCCACCAAAAAGTTCATCAGCACCTTGGCCAGTAAGCATAACCCGTATCCCTTGCTCGTGAGCCAGTTTTACGGCGCCATAGATTGGAATAGCAACTTCTATCTGACCCATGTTATCATCTTCAATTATATTGATTATTTTTGGAATGACATTTTCGACATCCTGTTCACTCATTTCCTCTACTTCCAAATTTAGATCAAGACTTTTAGCTATCGCTAGCGAGTTGATGATGTCATTTGAATCTTTAATTCCAGAGGTATAACAAACAACTTCTGGAACCATTTGTTTTGCCAAATATGCTACAATTACACTATCAATTCCACCAGAAAAAACAATTCCAATTTTCTTAAAATCATTTACGCGTTTTTTCATAGATTGCAACAATGCACCATGATATGCATTAACTGCCGAATCGATATCGGTATAAAAAATTGGATAACTTTCACCAATAGATTTTTTTGTATTTATAGTGATAGGAAGTAGAGTAGTTTTAAAATTAGAATAACCATCTATTTGTGAAATAACTAGAGCATACCCAGGTAAAATTCTTTGAATATGATCAAACATACCAACTTTCCACAAAGCTTTTTTCTCAGAAGCAAAAGCTATAAATTCATTATTTTCTCCATAATAAATTTGCCTAACGCCAATGCCATCTCGTACTATTACTATATTACCTGTAGACTGTTCTCTTATGGCTATAATATATATGCCATCAAGTTGAGCAACTGTTCTTTTTATTGCTTCAATAAGATCCCCGTTAGTTTTTTGATAATGATCTTCAAGAAGATGAACAATAACTTCACTATCAGTTGAAGTATTGAACCTATGATGTAATGAAAGGTTTTTTCTAAGTTCTTTATAGTTATATATTTCACCATTGTGCTCAAGTAAGAGTTTTTCGTCACAACTGGTAAAAGGTTGTGGACCAGAAGAACCACCTACTATGGCCAATCGCGAATGGCCTAAAACAGCATGTCCGTTGACCTTTGAAAATAATACTTTATTAAAAGTATCAGAGTAAATTACTTGATTCTCCGTAGCTAAACCCATACCATCAGGTCCTCTATTTATCATACAAGATAGCATTGTTCCAATCAATGGAGTTACATTTCTATGTTTTTTACTTAAAATTCCACAAATTCCACACATTTTAAAATTTCCTAAACAACTAATATTATAGAACAAAATATAAATAGGATTGGATATCTCCTATCGACAATAAAAAACTATTCTGATTCTATTTTTAGAAAATCCAACATATCCATTAGATCAGGTCTATTGATCAAGTTCTTGTGTTTACTAATACAATCATCCTTTGGCATAAATGCAATTCCTATTCCTGCATTATTTATCATGCATATATCACCCCTAGTATCACCGATAGCCACTGTATTTTTAATATCTACACCATATTTTCTTGCATAAACCTCCAGATGATATCTTTTACATACAGAAATCTTGCAATAACAGTTTATTTTATCCCATCCTAACGGCATCCTTACTTCTCCCGTAATCAAACCTCCAGATATTTGCAAATCATTTGCAGCAACAAAATCTAAACCGAGTTTATCTACCAAGATTTTGGCTGCAATAGTATAGCTATCTGTAATTATGCCTATTTTATAATCATTATTCTTTAACAAATTTATAACTCTATGGCAGCTTTTCATAAGTGGTATAGACTCTAACGCAATCACTATTTCCTTTTCATCTATTCCTTTTAGAATAGAAGCTATTTTCTGAGTTTTGACATAGCCAAATATTGATGAATCATTTTGAATTCGCTTGATTTGATCATATAATCCAAATTTTTTTGAGACAACCTCAATAAGCCTGTCGTCAATTATGGTTCCATCCATATCAAAACACGCCAATTTAAGTTCAGATTTCATATTGATACAGTATTCAAAATAAAATAGAGAAATATTATCATATAATAATAGTCATATAATGTATAAATAATATTTGGCTTTGGATTTTTTTCATATAGATTAATTCAATATAATAAACAGTAATGTATTAGATCTAAAGGAGCATTATGTATGTTATTTATAAATGAATATATATATAGTCTTATGAATACATGAGATTAGATTATCCGTCTAGCTATACAGAGAGAATAGGAGCAGTTAGTATCCATGCTCTTCTAAAAATATATGAATTAGATTCAGGAGAACATCCTGCTAGGATTACTTCTTTTCCTACGGTTACTTCTACCACTACTCCTACTACCACCTCTAGCTCCCCCTCCCACTCAACATCTTCCAATAATAATAATAATAATAGTCACAATCAGCAGCAGGAACAGCCTACAAGAGCCTACAGTTACCATGCACTATCAAAAATATTTCGTGAATTAGCCATAGTTATCCCGGTAAAAAACGAAAAAATCAGTCTTCTTGAGGGAGTCTTAAGTGGTATACCAAATGAATGTCTTATAATCATAGTATCAAATAGCGAAAGAACACCTGTAGATAGATTTTCAATGGAGGTAGAGATGATTAGACAATATTCT
>JBBRRG010000127.1:0-3529 GCA_038200895.1 Candidatus Nitrosocosmicus sp.
GAAATGCAAACAGGTTTGTTAAGAGAAATCATTAATTCGATATTAGAAAGTACATCGATATCCCGAATATACCAATCTAATCCATAGATCTTTGAAAAAAAAGGATTATTACCTTCCTTTCTAAAAAATCCGATTGACGGATCGATTATTATTTTTTCGCCATCTATCTTAGAACTTTTAGCAATGTTGATACTTTCTTTCAATAGATTAATGGTATCATAAATACTACCACTTGACAAATTAGAAGAATCAGAATTAATTTTGTAGGCACCGATAATAATTGGAATTTTAGATTCAGAAACAACCAAAGACATTTGCTTATCATATTTTAATCCAGTGACATCATTTATTGCATTTATATCATATTTTAACAAGGCTTTTAATACATTAGGCCTGACCGTATCTATTGAAATAGGTATGTTGCTGATCTGGCGAATTATTGATACAGCATATTGTAATCTTTCAATCTCCAAATCAATGGGGATAACCGTTTTCAAATAAGGAGCTGTAGACATTCCACCGATATCAATGATATCAGCTCCAGAATATTGCATGTCCAAAACAGCATTTTGAATTTCATCAGAAGATATTTTTATAGATTTTTTATAAAAAGATTCAGGACTTAAATTAATTATCCCCATTATTTTAGGGTAGCAATTATAACCTATAGAAACATTACCAATTTTTGTCAATACAACACAAATACAAAATAGGTATTAAATATATTAAGTACATATTCTGCAATCATTTTCCAATAAAAAGAAATTAAAGATATGTTCACGTTTGTAAAAAGAAAAATAGCCACCTTTCAACAAAAGAAACATTTTATAGCTAAGACATAGATACAAATATATTCAAAAATTATTGCAAAGAGAATCGGCTATTTTTTATAAGAATGTATAATATTACAAGTGACGATATTCTATTTGCATCTAGATAGATCGGGTTTTACAAGAAAAATACAAAGTATTTTTCTTGTATGGAACCTTAGATAATAGAATCGGCAAATTAATTTATTAATATTAGTATTTATAAATTTAGAAATTTAGAAATGTAATCAAAAATAATAATTTATAAAAAGAAGAAAAAAATATGAAAAAATTTTATAATATAGAAAACACCTCTAATAATAAATTATGGAAAATGATATTTCTGAATATAAAGAATTTTGCAATAAAATTATTGACACAGATTCCAGAATAAGATACATTGGAATAGCAGACAAACATGGAATAATAATAACAAAGGGAGAAAGAAAAGGAATAGTACCATTATTAAATGATGAAGAAACGGAACAATATGCCATAACTGCATCTACAAGGCAATACACAAGGTTAAGGTGGCAAAATATTTTAGGAAAATTATATTATACTTGTTCTCTATATGAAAAGATTCTAAGGATAACAATACCAATAACTAATCAAAACAATAGACTAGAATACCTTATAATTTTTACATTGGATCCAAATATTAATGAATTTGATGATATGATTATGAATAAAATAATGGATCCGATAAAAAAGCTTTTTTCTAAAATTTTATAATTTTATGATAACGAGAAAATTCTTGATTTGAAAAAAGAAAATCAATATTAATTGTTCATATGAAAAAAGCAATAATTATACATATCAGAATTCGCATTATTGAAAGATAATCAGGTATTTCCTAAAGCAATGATATAAATTTAAACGGTAATTTCTAGAATAAAAAAAAGATATTTGAAAAGAAAAACTCAATAAATAGAAATATAACTGGAAGTACCCAAATTATGAATAAAGAATATTCTACAGCCTGTCTAAGAATAGGATTAAATAGTTTTAAGTGAAAAATTGATGCATAGGGTATTATCAAAATAAAATAAATATTACAGCCTTTATATGATTCACTAATTCAACAATATCAATATTAAAAAATAAAATGATGATTCAAACAAAAAAACTTATACTAAAGACACAGATAATATATATAAATTTCAAAAGATTTAATATTGAATTCTTAAGAAGTATGATCAGTTAGTAAATGACCCATTGTATTGCATTACACTCGTACAAAGGAGGTACAGGTAAAACCACCATTGCTGCAAATATTGCAGCAGTACTTGTAAAAACAGGTAAAAAAGTCGCCCTTTTAGATCTAGACATTTATGCACCTAGTTTACACAGCTATTTTAAAATAACCCCAAAGAAATGGATAAATGATTTTTTAGATAATAATGCAAATCTTGAAGAAGCAATAATAGATATGACAGAATCGATATTTGATGAAAAGGTATCTCCAGGCAAGTTCTATGCGGGGTTTTCTAATCCAAATAGAGATGCAATATTTAAATTTGAAATTAGCAATGGACCCGAATATTGGAAAAAACAATTTAGAAAATTAGTGTTCTTAAGGGAACAAATAATAACAAAGATGGATATGGATTACATAATAATAGACACTAGTCCCGGAATTAGACATTGGTCAATAAATGCCCTATCAATCGCTGATAAACTAATACTTACTATGAAAATGGATGACTTAGACATAGAAGGAACAAAAAAATTATTATATGAAATATACACAACATTTGTAAAATTTGGAGCTATTTCATATATTTTACTTAACAGGATATCTGGATATTGTGTTCCTATGTCTGTAGTTAATCATCCAAACGAAAAAATAAACAATATATATACAAATACTGAACAATTAGGCGATAATGCAATAAAATTACAAGATCCAAAAAAAGTTCTAGAAGGATTACAAGAAGTAGCTGGTGTTGAATATCTTACACCTTTGCCTTGTTATTGTGATATCCAATTTAGCTCAAGGGAATTTCTAACAGTAGTCAATGATCCCAACCACCCTTTTTCAAAAAATTTACAAATAATAATTAATGAGATACTAAAAGATGATAAACAAGTCAAAGATACATTATAAAAGATTATTATTCGATTTTAAATTAGTGACTCCAAAAAAAAAGGCAATCTGAGATGAATAAAAAAAGGAAGAATATAGAAACTGATAACAATAATATAAATAATTTAAATGATAAAAAAGAAAATGATAACACTAGCTATTTTGCAAGGGGAAGAAAGAAAAGAAAGCAGTATATGAAAATAATAATTCCTGCAATTGTAGGGGTTATTGCAATTGGCATAGTACTGGCAATAGTATTTCAAGGAAATAATGTATCTGCGAAATATGGAATTCTAGGATCAGCTCATGAGCATGCAGCATTATTAGTTGACTTAAATGGAACAAAGGTTAGCTTTGGTCAACCCAAATACATGATAAGATCTAATTATATTCATATGGAAAACTACAATGGGGTACCAGATGGCACAACACTACATAGACATGCTACTAATGTACCAATAGAAGAATTCTTAAAGAGTGTTAGAATGGATATATCAAATGATTGTTTCATGACAGATGAAAACAAACACTTTTGTGAAAATAATAATTTAAAGCTGCGATACTATATTAATGGAAATGAAACTAAAGATATAACAGATTATGTATTAAAAGACAATGATAGGATTTTAAT
>JBBRRG010000128.1:0-3436 GCA_038200895.1 Candidatus Nitrosocosmicus sp.
TATAAACTTATTAATGGGTTTTGGAATTTTTTTTATATATATGGGTCATAGAAAGTATAGCGCACCAAGAAGAGGAAGTATTGCTTTTCGTCCTAGGGCCAGAGCTAAAAGTTTGGAAGCTCGAATAAGAACATGGACAGAAGGATCCAATAAGGACAATCCTGGACTTGTTGGTTTTGCTGGTTTTAAAGTAGGGCAAATCCAAGTGATGACAATAGATGATAAAGAAAAAACTCCAAATTATGGTAAACCATTAATGAATCATTCTACTGTTATTTCCTTACCACCATTAAAAATTGTAGGAATCAGAGGTTATTCTGAAGATGGATATGGTAAACATGCAATTTTTGATGTTTATTCTAAAGATTCTATAAAAGATCTTTCAACGAAATTTAAAACTAAGTATTCAGAAGATGGGTTAAAGAAAGCAGAGGCAAACCTTGCAAATACCCAGCATTTAATGGCAGTTGTTGCAGTATTCCCGCATAAGATTGGTATTCCGCAAAAAACTCCATTTGTTTTTGAAATATCCGTATCGGGAAAGGATGTTCGAACTAAATTTGATTTCTTAAAGTCAAAACTGGGTCAAGAGGTTCGTGCACAAGATGTTTTTAAAATAGGTCAGAATATTGATGTGCATGGAATAACAAGAGGCAAAGGAGTTGAAGGGCCAGTTACTAGATTTGGAATAAAAAGAAAACAACATAAATCAAGGAAAAGTGTCAGGGCAGTTGGAACCCTTGGCCCAATATCGCCAGCAGTAGTTATGTATACTGTTGCAAGACAAGGTCAAAGAGGCTTTCACCAAAGAACTGAATACAATAAAAGAATACTGTTAATGTCAAATTCTGAAAAGACAGATGTCACCAATATTAATCCTAAAGGTGGTTTCAAACACTATGGATTAGTGGATGGGGATTATATGATAGTCAGAGGTACTATCCCAGGTGTTCCAAAAAGGCTGATTAAACTAAGACAACCTATTCGTAGTAAACCTTCGAAATCTGCAGAGCCTAAAATATTAGAGGTGATAGTTTAAATGAATACAAAAGTATTTGATTTGCAAGGAGCAGAACTTTCAACTATTGAACTACCTCCAGTTTTCAATTTTCCATATCGTCCCGAAGTAATAAAAAAAGTATATGTTAATTTGGATTCTCACCATTATCAAAAACAAGGAAGATATCCAGCAGCTGGAGAAATAGTAAGTGCCGAATCTAGAAATACTGGTTTGGGTATTGCTAGATTGGCCCGAGCAAAAGGGGAAGGGTTTTCACGTGCAGGACAAGCTGCAGGAGTTGCAGGAGTAAGAAAAGGTAGATTGGCACATCCACCTGAATCTTGGAAGGTAATTTATAAAAAAATCAATAAAAAAGAAAAAATGATTGCGTTATATTCGTCAATATCTTCTACTGCTATTGGTGATTTAGCAAAAAAAAGAGGCCATATCATTAATGATATAAAATCTTTTCCTTTAGTTGTTATTAATGAGCTTGAAAATATCCAAAAAACAAAGGAATTGTATCAAGTTTTAAAAACATTGGGGATAAAAGAGGACTTGATTCGTGTGGAACAATCAATCAAAAAAAGAACTGGAAAATCTAGAAGAAGAGGAAGATCAAATAGGATAGGGAAAAGTGCTATTATTGTTGTAGGCAAGAACGATTCTCAATTGTTAAATTTGAATGATTCAATTCCTGGTATCACTATTAAATATGTTAAAAATTTGAGTGTTTTAGATTTTGCACCTGGATCAAAACCTATTAGATTAGCTATTTTTACGCAAGGTGCAATAGATATATTAAACGAATTACATCTTCCTTCAAACTTACTATTGGAGAAGTGATTATGATGAGTGAATTTATATATAATAAAAATATTAAAATTAATGCTGATATCGCAAGTAAAATAATTATTCAGCCATATGTGACTGAAAAAACATTCAATATAATTGAAAAAGAAAATAAATTAAGTTTTATTGTTCACAGTAAGGCTAATAAAAAACAAATAATTGAATCAATGAAAGTAATTTATGAATCAGATGTAAGTGAAGTAAATACATTTAATACCATTAGAGGTAAAAAGGCTATTATGAAATTTAAAAATACAGATGGTGCTAGAAATCTGGCAACTAATTTAGGTTTGGTGTAATGATTTGCAAGTTTACTTTACAAACAAATCTAGAAATTGGATTATTATTGGAGGTTATAAATAATGGTCCGAGAATTTAAATTCAAGGGATATTCTGCCGATCAAATTCAAAAAATTTCTATAGAAACCTTGATGCCTTTACTAAATTCTCGACAGAGGCGATCTTTAGATAAACGAATATCCACATATATGAGTGATGAAAAAAGGAAATTTAGAGAAGAATTAAAACTTTCAAGAGAAGGCAAGGCAACAAATCCATTGAAAACTCATCAAAGGGATATGATAATTCTACCCGATATGATTGGGTTAAATGTTCTTGTTCACAATGGAAAAGAATTTGTTCCTTTTACTATTAAACCGGAAATGGTTGGACATTACCTTGGAGAATATTCTATTACAAATAAAAGAGTTCAGCACGGGTCACCTGGTGTCGGTTCGTCACGTTCTAGTCTATATGTCCCATTAAAGTGATATAAATGCCAAACTACTCTTATTCTTTTGAAAAATATGAAAAATCTAGACATGTGAGATCATCATTACGCGATAAATCCATTTCTCATAAACATTCCCGTGAAATTGCATTAGCAATAAAAGGAAAAAGTATTGAGAAATCCAGAGAATTTCTTGAAAATGTATTGTCTAAAAAAATAGCTGTTCCTTATAGGCGATATCATAATGAAGTAGCACATCGTTCAAACATTCGAGATGGTTTTTGTTCAGGCCGATTTCCAAACAAAGCAACAAGTGAATTTTTAAAACTACTTGATAATTTGGAATCTAATGCCGAGTACAAAGGGATGGATCTAGATAGATTAAAAATTATTTCAGTTGTTGTTCACAAAGCAACAAAATTAAAAAGATTTACTCCTAGAGCAATGGGAAGGGCTAGTCCCAAATTCGATACGTTGGTTCATGTGGAAATGATCGCAATGGAGGGGAGGACATCTTAAATGAATGCAATAAAAAATGTTGTGAATAATAATTATAGAAATATGGAACTTGATGAATTTTTAAAGGAAGAATTAAAGGATGCAGGATATGGAGGCGTCGATATTCAAAAATCACCACTAGGTACTAGGCTCACCTTATATGTAACAAGACCTGGTCTTGTAATTGGAAGGAAAGGGAGTGGAATTAAAGACCTTACATCAAAATTGGAAATAAAATATGGTTTAACAAATCCTCAAATTTCAGTAGTCGAATTAGAAATACCTGAATTAAATCCAAAGATAATGTGTAATAGGATTGCTCAATTAATAGAAAGAGGAACGGCATTCAGAAGAGC
>JBBRRG010000129.1:0-3389 GCA_038200895.1 Candidatus Nitrosocosmicus sp.
TTCCATTGCAGTTTCGTATTTTCAAATAAGCCATTTACTAATTCATAAAAAGTATTAGCTCCTGCTGCATTAACAACTAAAACTCGAGGAATCTTTTTTATCCATCCCCATTTGTAAAGGTCAATCAAGGCTTTTCCACAGCTTGAAATATTTCCAAGAGCTCCCCCCGGATAAACTATCCATTCGGGCGGATTCCATTTCAAATGTTCTAAAATCCGAAATACAATAGTTTTTTGTCCTTCAAGTCTAAAAGGATTTAAAGAATTAACAGTATAACCGCCTTCTTTTGTAGCTATATCCAATGATGTTGCAAGTGCATCATCAAAATTGCCATCGACCTGAATCACCTGAGCTCCAAATTGAAATGCTTGTCCTAATTTCCCAGGGGCAATTTCACCTTTTGGTATGTAGACTTCACAGTCTAAATCTTCATTAGAAGCATACATAGCAGCTGAGGCAGAAGTATTGCCGGTGGATGCACAAATTAATTTTTTAACTGACAATAACTTTGCATGTGTAACTGCTGCAGCCATACCGTTATCTTTAAAGGATCCGCTAGGATTATATCCTTCAGGTTGAAGAAAAAGATTATCACTAGGCATATTAACATATTTAGCAACTTTACTCATTTTATATGGCCTAGATAATCTCCCTTCAGAACCATCCAAAGAGACAAAATATTTAGAATATTCATCGACATCATCTGTATCAATATTTAGAAAATTTATTAGCTCTCTAAATCGCCAAACTCCACTTTCATTAAAAATATTCCCACCATGATTTCGTCTCTGGAAAAATATATCGATTAATGATTTATCAGGAAATTTGGAATATTCAATATCAAGTAGATAACCACATGAGCAGCGATAAATATCATTATCTATGGAATAGGTTAGTCCACATGAAGGGTTAATACATTTTTTTTCTACTTTCAAATCAATGTTTCTGTTAAAGCTTTACTATTTAGATTTATAAACTTAAAATTGAGTTTATTATCAGTATTTGAATAATATTTGCTCTAAATTTAAAGATATATTAACCAATATCTGTATGAGGGAAAGTCATGATGGCATATTGCTTTCCGGCGGATTAGATAGCAGCATACTCGCATATCACACAAGACCTAGGGATTCTATCACGATAACAATAGATAAGAATTCTCCCGATTATTTTTATTCATCTTTAATAGCAGAAAAAAAATATGCTAATAGACATCATAAAATTCTCGTATCTTTTGAAGAGATTTTAACAAATATAGAAGAATTAGTAAAAGATTTCAAAACTTTCGATCCAATATTTTTAAAAAATTCAGTAGTTCAATTAATTGGTTTTAAAGTTGCAAAAAAATTAAAGATAAATTCGCTTGTCATTGGGGATGGAGCAGATGAACTTTTTGCAGGTTATAATTTTCTACATAGATATATTAATGATCCCCAAAAAATCAACCAAAAAATTAATTCAATTATCTATAATATGGACTTTTTCTCACTTAAACTTTCAAAAAAAATAAATTTGAAAATATTTCTTCCGTTTTTGGAACAGGATATTGTTGATTTATCAAACAGGATTGCGTTAGAAGATAAAATTTCAAGATATAATGAAATTTTTTATGGAAAATTTTTTTTAAGAAGATGTTATGAAGATATCTTAGGAAAAGAAATAGTTTGGAGAAAGAAAACTGCTTTAGAAAATGGATCTGGAGTTACCAATTTAAATTACTATATCGAAAATAATTTAGTAACTGATTATGATTATCTTAAAGGGAGAAAAAAAGCAAAATTAGAAGAGGGAATAGAAATAAGAAATAAAGAACACCTCTATTTCTATAAAATATATAGAAAATTTTATAGACCACCGTTGGTTGAAAATTCTGCTATTGAAAGAGATATCAAAAAATGTTCATATTGTAATTCGGTATTTGTATGGAATGGAAATTTTTGCAAGGTTTGCGGAGCGTTTCCAGTTTATTTTAATCACATTAAATAATATTTGAAGAAAAGATGTCACCATACTCACTAGTATCCTCAGATACTATCTTAAAAAAAACTCTCTTTTTATAAATACAAGATACTATAATGATATGGGTACATAAAAAAAGATGTCTTTTAGTAACAAATGGACAAAACCGCAGAACGAAATAAACAATGTAGGTATGAAATTATTAGAAAATATCAAACCTCCAGCTCCCTTAAAACCCCGAATAGAAGACGCTCAAAAAAAACTCCATTCGCAAATTTCAAAATTAGAAAACATGTCCATGAAAATGGAAGAGAAAGATCAAATGATTTTTAAAAGAGTAATTAGTGCAATGCAAAGTCATGACAGTCAATATGCCAAAATTCTATCAAACGAATTATCACAAATAAGAAAAATGAATAAAATGATTACATCGGCCAAATTAGCTTTAGAACAGATACAATTAAGATTAAATACAATAACAGAACTAGGCGATGTCATAGTAACATTAAGTCCAGCAATGTCAGTCATTAAAAATCTACAAGGCGGTTTAACTTCCATGATGCCTGAAGCAGGTCAGTCATTTGGAAAGATAACAGACATATTGAATGGAATTATGAATGAATCAGGGCAAATTCCGCAAACAACAGAAATGGCAGGCAATACAAATACTATAAGCGAGGACGCAATGAAAATTATTGAGGAAGCCAGTGCAATAGTAGAACAAAGTATGAAAGATAAATTTCCAGATTTACCAAATTCTAATATAGAATCAAAGGTATCTGAAAGTAATTCACTTTATTAATTTCTTTTTTTAGTTTTAGTTAGTATTCTTACTATTTGAAATAAGAATTATTTGCTTCTTTATTCTGGAAATAGTTGGATAACTATATCCTTTCTCACGATAGCGTTTTATCATTATTTTCCAATTTTTTATTCTTATTCTTGCTTGTTTACCCGTCATTAACTGGGTTTCTTTCTTTACAATACTTTTTCGACCTGGATTTAAATAGCCACCCACAGTTGCTTTATTTCTATTATATGAAAACCGTAATCCGAAAATAATCAAATCAGCGGGTAAGTTATCAAAATAATTTTCAATTTCATCATATTGTGATTTAGATCCATGGAACTCTATAAAATATTTTTTTTTCTTCAAATTGAAAATCTTCTCCTTTTTTTACTTCTCTTTCCTAACTAGGAATATTAAATTTAATTTATAGGTAAATAAAAATTGAGTTTCTACAACAATTATCTAAAATATTTTAAGTCCGCTATAATTAATGTTCTTTAAAAATTCATCTATTTTAATTAATATTTCAGAAAAAGGATAATTAAATTTATTATTATAGTTATCAGATAGAAATGGAGAAATGATAAATGTATTATGATTTAGATAGATATCTTTTGAGGATACTACTATCCATATATTA
>JBBRRG010000130.1:0-3380 GCA_038200895.1 Candidatus Nitrosocosmicus sp.
ATGAATTTTAGGGAAAAAATGAACATTCCATATATGTTAGCATCTGACAAAAATAATTTGATATCTAAAAAATATGGTGTATTTGGTTTAAAAAAATTTATGGGTAAAGAATACTATGGGGTAAATAGGTCAACCTTTCTGGTAGATAAAAAAGGTAAAATAATAAAAATATTTCAAAAGGTCAAACCAGCCGGCCACAGTAAGGAAGTTTTAGAATATTTTATCAAATAACCAGAAAAGAAATAAAGTTGTTTAAATTTTTATTCCATATATAGAATAAAGTAGTTCATCTATTTTTTCTTCACTTGTCCCAAAATAATTAAAATAATCCCTTTTTAATTTACCATTTTTAAGCAAGATATCAGTAGTAATAGTAGTAGTACTTGAACTTCTAACATCACTATTTCTCAATGTCTCACGGTAATCTAAAATAATTTGAGATGTTTCCATCAGCAAAGAATTGGCTTCTTTAATCCATTCAGTAAGAATATTGTTATCCATATTCTCTATTAGAAATGTGGAAAGACTTTTAAAAAATAAAAAGATGAGCATACGAATTTTTTGAAATTTTATTTTATAAAAATTATTATCATTTAATTTTGGGATATATTCACAAAGGATGTACTGATATTCATCGAAATTTTTTACTATAGTTATAGCTAGTCCAACTGAAGGAATTTTATTTCGCAATATTTTTACATCTTTACAATTGATTAATTTTTTATTATCAAAACTCTTTAACAAAAAAACTCGAGAAGATATTCCATCATTTTCCAAATACTTGCAACAAGTTCTGGAGGTTAAGACTACATTGGAAATAACATCATCTATTAAACTATTCATTTCAAACAAATACTTTGTAATAAAACTATAAATCTTTTAATTATTAAATAAAAAAGCATTATATTTCATTAGTTTTTTAGTATAATAATTTGGGTTCTAATATGAATTCTATTTGTGATTGTCAGTGTCATATAAAATATGGGGATAAATCCATGTGTCAAAAATGCATAGAAAGACATAAAGCTTCACCATATTATAATATTATGAAAAAATACAAATAATAACAAGAGCATTAAAATAAAAATATAACTTAACGCATTATACTAACACAATTTATTCCAAAAGGGAATTGGTTTACGATATAAAGTATACCTTAAAGATAATCATCTATTTTTCTTATGCATGGCTTGTTGGAAACGCAGCTTCAAATCTTGGATACATGAAATTTTCGTTTATTTAAATTTACAAAAGAAAAATATTCTAAACACTTTAATCAAGATATGGTATAAAATTTCTGAAATGTAAATTTATCAATAAGAATGAAATTGGATCCACAGATATATAAATGGCACAACGTATGAATAGAACAAAATATTTAACTACCCTGACTTAAAAACACAGAGTGTCATGGTAGTTGACAATAAGGCAACAATATCATATATTAGTGTTTTAAAAGAGGATCTTGCAATTTTCCGTATAAAACCAAATGAAGGCCAGGTTCCCGATTTTAAACCAGGTCAATTTGTAACACTTGGTGTAAATGTGCCTAGTGAAAAAAAAGTAATTAGAAGGGCATATTCTATTGCGTCACCGCCTCAACAAAAAAAACATTTTGAATTAATTTTAAGATGGGTTAAAAAACCAGTTCCTGGAAGGCTTACCACACAAGTATTTGATAAAAAGGAAGGACAAGAGGTATTTTGGGTCAAACCTACGGGAATATTTACAATTAACGAAAAAATGGCTGATGGGGCTCCAGATAACCGGAGGATGGTATTGATTGGTGGAGGAACAGGCTTAGCTCCATTCCTTTCGTATTCACTTTATTTAAAATCGTTAGGAAGCAAAAGAGAAATTATAGTATTGCACGGAGCCAGCTATGTTGATGAATTAAGTTATAAAGATTTGTTAACACAATTAGAAGAAGAAAGTATTGATAAAGGAAAAGATAACTGGAACTTCAAGTATAGAGCGAGTATAAGTAGACCTCAAGAATGGTTCAACAGATCATGGAGTGGAAACAAAGGAAGAGTAGAATCATTTCTAAGGCCCAAACCTGGCAAAGACAAATCTCCTTTAGAAGAATTAGTTGGAGAAACTATAACGCCTGAAAATACGTCATTTTATGTCTGCGGATGGCAGGGAACTGTTGATGGCGTATTGGACTCTTTGGTACCAAAGGGATTTGTAACTGAGAGGAAAAAAAGAAAAGACGGAACTTTTGATGTAAAGTTTGAATCATATGGCTAATTTTTTCTTTATTTTATTATAAAGTTTATTTATCCTAATTATAGTTTATAATTTAAATGAAATTTGAGTATGAAGAATTTGAAACTGTAGAAGATGTTTTGATTTATTTGGTTTCTGTTGCGCCATATATGAAACAAGTACTTCCTATAAGTTCATATAAAGATCACATTTTCTCCATGGTACCAATTACACCGCTTTCTGGAGATGTTCTATTGATGATTTATACAAAAGGCAAGTTAGATCGTGGAATGTATGAATTTGACATTTCCACAAAAAAACACAAATTAGTAACTGCAGTGGAGAGGGCAGATAAAAACTATTTTATAGCAATAAACCCTATAAGAGATACATTAGCGGATGCAGCTTTAGAGGAATTAACTAAACAACTAAAAAAATAGTATTTTATTTTTATTATTTTCCATATAACTATTTATTCTTTTATTTTCTTATCGTTAATATTAGTATTTTTTGATTAAAAAATAAAAAATAAACTAAAAAAATTTTTTTTTATAAACTAGACGAATTCATAGTTTTGGTGGCAAAGGTGAAGTAACAGAGCGCGGTTTTACATATCTAGCAACAATATCTTCCGCCGGCTGACCATCAAAGAGGCCTTTAGATAATCCTCGTAAGTATTTCATAATAGCCCAGGTTCCTGCTTTTATTAACATAGCCATAAATATTTTCATTGCAGGTCCATATGATTTATTTCTAATAATTATTGGAATAATTTGATCAATTACTCTCAGATTATGTTGCCAACATGTCCAGAAAAGTGCAAATTGAGATTCGTTAAGGTTTCCAAAATGCATAGAATTTTTTTCAGAGAAATCTTGATACAGCAATGGTGCAACCAAACCCCTCATATTCATCTGTTTAAAATCCTGTATAAGATCAATAGTATATTGTGTTTCATCTGGTGTTTCATCAGGCCAACCAATAATCAATGTCAAGGCAGGGAACCAATGATTGCTATTTAATATTTTACAGCCCTCCCTTACTACTGAACCCCATTCCTCAGGTTGAAATGGTTTAGTTTTTACACCCAAATGTTTTTTTACCATTCTTGGTGCAACAGTTTCTACACCTAAATTAGTTGCAAGCCATCTACCATTATTTTCCATATC
>JBBRRG010000131.1:0-3343 GCA_038200895.1 Candidatus Nitrosocosmicus sp.
TAAATCAAAGAAGATACTAAAGTATTTTGAAGAAAACAAGAATACTCTAATCCCTGTATTCCTTCCAACAGCATCACCAGAGTTCATGGTAATGGAAGAGGTATGGAATATGGCCAAACGTGATTTATTTGTCCTAAAATATTATCAATCATTTGCAGATTTAAAGAATAGGATATCCAGCTATTTCAGGACAAAAAGATTCAATCTTAATATGAGTAACTATTTGCTACGAGGTGCAATTTAGAGAACATATGCTAATTGGTACATCAATATCAAATCTGGATTGCTATTTGTCTTTGATAACATCTTAATTGATACTACTTTGAGAACTCCTGAAATATCCAGAGCGGAAACAATACTAAACATTCCAAAAAGAAATCCTATCACATCTAAGTCGATAGATTTTAGTGCAGTTTCTATACTTATGATTTGAAAGATAACCATTAGTGCAGCACCTATCAACATCGAAGTCCATATAGGAATTTTAAATTTACCTCTTCCAAATATAATACGAAAATAAATTAAAACAAAAATGGATATAGCAATATAAGGATGTTGTATTATTTCAGGTAAACTAGCTTTAATTTTATTACTTATATTAATTGTATAATTTGTTTTTAATAACTTTGTATTTTAGTGATCTCGATAATTATTTTCTTTTAATAATGCAGTTACAAATTGTGGGTCAACCAAATTATCTATATTTGGATATTCACCAAATACTCCTCTTTGATTATAAAATTTTGCAATATCTTTGCCTGAAACATACAAGGATGTTGTATTAGTTGAGGATTTATTCATTGAATTTTGAATATTATAGTCCAAATCCAAGAGTTTAACATTGTTAATTCCTTGTACTATTTCATCCTTGCTTAATCCAGACTTTAAAGCCATTATTTGATATATCCTGCTCTTTATTTTTATCATAATCTGCTTTTGCTTCAATCATTGATTTTACAATATTTTGAATATCCTGAGGTCTTTGCTGTACTATATCTGCATGAAATGCTAGTACGTCTTTTATTTTACTTGTAAGATTAGCTGACGAAGATAGAACTTTAAATCCTTTTTTTACTGCATCAGATACAAAGGGCCCATAAATATGGCCTGCAAATATCTGCCCTTTTTGTAATGCTGATGTAACATTTTGAGCTGGTACCAATACGAAATTGACATCTCCTTCATTAAAACCTGCTTTTTCCAAAGATTTTAATACAAACAAATGTGAAAAACTGTTTATTCCTTCAATACCTATCTTTTTTCCTTTGACATCTGTTAGATTATTCCATTGCCTACAATAACATCTGCCTTAGAAGATGAATCAATATTATAGACAACTTTGGTATCAATCCCCCATGAATCCTGTATTATAGCATCAGAATAAACTACAAAAATCCCATCAAGTTCCCCGTTTGAATATGCTTTTATTGCATCATTATAATTTTGAAATAGAGTTAAATTTACATCCACATTATTTTTTTTAAAGTAGCCGATTTCCTCTGCAATATATGCTAAAAAATTAGGGGCTCTTATATTCAACCCTATTTTTATTGCTTTTGTATTAGGAGCCTGAGCATTTATTAAAGTAAACGACGTAAAAACAAGTATTATAGTAAGACTAAGAACTGAAATAATTTGTATATTTTTATTTAAATTAGTATACAAGGTTAAATATACTATTTAGCATATGTTATATAGCGTATCTTAACAAATAGTTCATCTTATCGAGATTGAATCTTTTTGTTCTGAGATATGCAGATATCTTTTCCTTAAAATCTGCAAATGATGTATAATATCTTAGGACCAAATCAAAGAAAAAGAAAGCACTCAAGAACCAATATTGACGCTTGATTATAAGAGACTAAATATTTTTGCATCAAGATAATAGTAGCACTTCTATCATGTATAGCATAATTTATCAATTCGTTATGTAAAGTATGATTCTCTAATCCTTAAGATAAAATGTATTAACTATATTCTTGATACTATAGTAAATATTGTTGAACCTCAAAATTGTGTCGTTAACAATATAAATCCGACCCGGCCCATACCAACGGTTTTGTCATAGTTATAACCAACTAAAACAAACTAAATTAAATACTGTCAAAGTAATTCTATTCTGATAACCTAAATCTTTAGCCCAAAAACACCATTCAATATATTCAAACTTTAATAACATATTATTTAATACGACGATTAACCAGACCTATGCTCAAATAATTAAATATGCTAAAAAGGAAGCATAATAACAATTATACAAATCAGGACAAACTAATACTAAGGCATATGTAATATTATAGTTTTTGAGAAGGGGAATCAGTTCAAAATCTATGGCGGGTTTGATAATCCTAAGATGATCCTGGAAATAGTGAATTAAATGCACTTTAGGGCGTATTCAAAAGATATTAAATATAATTTGTTTATTGTTTATTAATGCATATACATTACATATATAGGGGTATTTTTCCAAAGTTAATAATTTTTAAATAATTGAAATCTACTTACAATTTCAACTGTAATAATTATCAAGTATAGATAATATCTAAAATATTGTTAAAATAGTGTAAATTACCATTTTTTCACATTAAATAAAATTTACCTTATCAAGAACAGATGAAGTCGTTAATCAATCAATATAATTTTTTAATAAAAATGATAAATAAATAAAAAAATTGTGGTGAAGAGGCCCGATTTGTTAATGACCTACGCCACCGGCGCCATCTTGGCCACCAAAGCCAAAAGTGGAACCTGATCCTGATCCAACTCCCCTGAGAACCGCAGATCCAGCAGAACCGCCACCGCCGCCGCCACCTGCTGCAGCTGAAGCTATTGAATTGGCTTTTGCACTTGTCGTTGCATCACCATCGCCTCCTTTACCTCCATTACCGCCTATTCCGAAACCTGAACCTGAGCTAGCACCATCGCCGCCTTTAGCGCCGTTAGTACCGCCTATACCATTACCATTACCAATTGCACCTGATGTTACTGATGGACCACCAGAGCCTCCTGCACCGCCGCCACCGGCTGCAGCTGAAGAAGTACTATACTGACTAACATAAATTCGCTAATTCACTTTCCTCAACAGATACTTTACTATATCGAGGTTGAAGCGTATTGTCCTATAATATTTAGCAATTGATGATTTCAAAACGGTAAATTTGAGATAATACTTTGATACCAATAGACCGTACTTTCACTGTCTCCAGCATTCTTCAACAGCATTAAATTCAGGTGAACCTTTTGGGAAATAGAGTATTCTTACTGAATCCTTATTCTCCTTCAAATATTCCTTTACCTTATTTGATTGATGCTGTCTTGCTCTATCTGTAAACATGACAACCTT
>JBBRRG010000132.1:0-3240 GCA_038200895.1 Candidatus Nitrosocosmicus sp.
GCATCTCGAATATTTGAGATTATTAAACCTTGTTTAGATAAATAATCTGGGATGTAAATGTGCACTATAGATGAACCTGACATGATTAAGCTTGGAGCAGATTTAATCTCCTCAAGTCTTATTTTTAAATCCTCTGATAAAGTAGGTGATTCAGTATTTGAGAAAAATATTTTTTCAGGTTCCAACAAGGTTAATCCAGTATATTTTGAATACAAGGGAGATATTTCGAATGGTAATTTAGAAAATTGAGATATTGCTTTTTTTCTTGTGTTTAATATCCAATCCGGTTCGTTATGCCCATTTGACAAGATTTCGTTAAAATTGTCTTTTGAGATCAAAGATAAAGAAAGCATAAAAATTTACCTTAGGTTTCAAATTCTATTGTAAAAGAGAGAATGGAAAAGAAAAACCATTAACCTACTGAACCTTCCATTTCCATCTTTACCATACGATTCAATTCTACAGCATATTCCATAGGAAGTTCTTTGGTAAATGGCTCCATGAATCCACCCACTATAAGACTCAATGCATCAGATTCTGAAAATCCTCTACTCATTAAATAAAATATTTGCTCATCACCTATCTTTCCTACAGTTGCCTCGTGTGTAATGGTAGCGTCATCTTGATTGACTTCTACATATGGATAAGTATCAGTCCTAGAAAACTCGTCCAGTAATAACGCATCACAACGAACGTTTGACTTTACTCCACTTGCACCCTTTGCAACATGCAGTAATCCTCTATACGTAGTTCTACCAGAATCTTTGCTTACTGATTTGCTGACTACTCTAGATGTGGTATTAGGAGCTAAATGAACAACTTTGGCACCAGCGTCTTGATGTTGGTTTTTTCCAGCAAATGCAATAGAAATGATTTCAGCATGAGCATTTTTACCTAACATATAAACTCCGGGATATTTCATTGTCAATTTGCTTCCAAGGTTACCATCGACCCATTCAACAGTGGCATTTTCATACGCATATGCTCTTTTAGTTACCAAGTTATAAACATCCTTGCTCCAATTTTGAATGGTAGTATATCTGATTTTTGCACCTTTCTTTGCAACCAATTCTACTACAGCAGAATGCAAAGATTCAGAGGAATATACTGGAGCGGTACAACCTTCGATATAATGAACTTCTGCACCTTCATCTGCAATAATTAACGTTCTTTCAAACTGGCCAATATTTTCAGCATTTATCCTAAAATAAGCTTGTAAAGGTAGCTCAATTTTTACATTAGGCGGAATATAAATAAAGGATCCTCCAGACCAAACAGCACTATTTAAGGCAGCAAATTTATTATCTTCTGGAGGAATAATTTTTCCAAAGTGTTTTCTAAGAAGATCAGGATATTTTTTTACTGCAGTATCAGTATCAACAAAAATCACACCTTGTTTCTCCAATTCTTCATTTAAATGATGATAGACAGTTTCGGATTCATATTGTGCACCGACTCCTGCTAAGAATTTGCGTTCGGCCTCAGGAATACCTAATTTTTCAAATGTATTCCTCACAGATTCTGGAACGTCATCCCAGCTCTGGCTCTGTTTACCTGCAGCTTTAGCATAATAATATATATTCTGGAAATCAATATGTCCAAGATCGCCACCCCAATTTGGCATAGGTTTACTCATAAACACATCATAAGATCTTAATCTAAATTCGAGCATCCAATCTGGTTCGCCTTTCATTTTACTTATTTCTTCAACTGTACCTCTTGAAAGACCCTTTTTACTCAAATAGGCATATACTTCTGTAGAATCTTTAAAATCATACTTACTATAATCCATATCTAATTCTTTAGTTGCCATAGTTTTCATAACGCTGTTATACATTATAAATATTTTGATATGTGGTATTGTCAAGTCTGCGGTTGGTATATGTTAATATAATAATTGTAAAAAGTCGTTTGGTAGAATTAAATAAATTTTAGACAGACAGTTTACAGAGCCTAATATTTGGCTGTCAATATATCGATAATTAAATATTCTTTTATAATATTTAAAAAGTAATCAATATATTTAGAGAGGAAAAATTGCAAATATGAATATTAAAGGAAAAGTAATAATATGTGATTCAATAGATGAAATAGGAATAAAAAGCTTAAAAAATGCAGGTTTGATTGTAGATTATTTTCCAGAAATTTCTGCTCAGGAACTAATATCAAAAGTAGGCGAATACAACGTAATTGTAGTAAGAAGCAGAACCAAAATAACTAAAGAAGTTATTCAAAACGCCAGCAAAACAAAGATAATAGCTAGGGTTGGAGTTGGACTTGACAATATCGACACGGAAGAAGCTGGAAAATATAATATAGAAGTGATAAATGCAGGAGAAGCATCAATCACCGCTGTTTCTGAATTAGTTATAGGATTCATGTTATCATTGTGTAGAAATATACCAATTGCTAATTATGAAACTAAAAAAGGTAATTGGATTAAAAAAAATCTTATAGGTACAGAATTAAAAGGAAAATATTTAGGAATAATTGGATTAGGAAAAATTGGAAGAAATGTAGCGCGATTAGCAAGAGGATTAAGAATGAATCTAATAGGATATGATATAGTTCCAATTGACAAAGGTTTTGTTCAAGAAGTATCACTAATTACAACTGATTTAAAAACGCTGATGGAAAGTTCAGATTTTATAACATGTCATGTTCCACTTACAGAACAAACAAAATATCTAATAAATAATCAAACAATTTCAAATATGAAAAGCAGTGCATTTGTAATTAATACCTCAAGGGGAGAGATTATAGAAGAAAAATCACTGATAGAAGCACTAAAGAATAATAAAATAGCTGGGGCGGCTTTAGATGTTTTTGAAAATGAACCTCCATCAAATAGAGAATTACTGGATCTTCCCAATTTAATATGTTCACCACATATAGGAGCTCAAACTAAAGAAGGTCAAGAATTAGCTTCTATAGTAATATCAGAGAAAATTATACAGAAAATGATAACTAGCGAAAACTTAAATCAATAAGATCCTATTTATTTTATGTTAGCAATTACTTTAATACCGAAAAAACAGTTAACAGTTATGTAAACATAAAGATACTTTCTCATGTAAACTGTTTATACTCATTTTGCCTCATGTTTTTTATTATAATTTATAGTCCAATCTGATACTGCTTTACCTATATCCTGTTCATTTTCAAATGTGGAATTGTTAATTGCTTGTCGCTGCATCCACATCCATCTTACTTCTATCAGGTTTAATTCAGGAGACCTTG
>JBBRRG010000133.1:0-3226 GCA_038200895.1 Candidatus Nitrosocosmicus sp.
GTTTATGAATACACATATTCAGATACATATATACAATTATAATGTATTTTTTTATGTTATCGATTGATATCAATATCAATATCAATATCAAGTTATATTGTAAAATATACATTGACATGAAATGATAATGTTGGTTTGATCTTGATTATCTGTATTTGAGTATTGATATTTGTTTATAATTTACATTCTCTATTTACTATTAATATAGAACGATTATTTAATATTGATGATGATTAAATTATTATTACTTTTTTTTATTATTTTATATATTTTTAATTATTATTTAGAGAGTCAATTGAATTTAATTAATTAAAAAACATCTAAATAACAAACAATTCTTAGAATTTGGTTATATTGAAAAGTATTTGCATATCTCATAAAGAAGATGTTGATGGACTTGTTTCCGCTGCGTTGATACAAAATGCTTTAAAAGTTAAAAATATTTTTTTAGCCGATTATCCAAGTTTATTGAATATACTTGATTATGTAATATCTATGTGTAGTAAAAACAAAAAATTTTCTAGAGTTTTCATCTGTGATTTAGGTTTAAATAAAAAAAATCAGGAAATATTTGTTGAAAAGCTCCAAATTTTAATTTCAAATAATATTCAAATAATTTACATAGATCATCATTATTTGGAAGATTCAATTAAAGATAAATTATTAAAAAGTGGAGTAAAGCTGATTCATAATAATGAAGAATGTACCTCTGTTCAAATATATTATTTATTTAAAAATAAATTAAGTAGTAAATTTTCTTTTTATGCCTCAGCTGCAGCCTTGACTGATTATATGGAATCTAAACCTATGGCAAGTATTTTGGTTAGCAAATATGATCGAACCTTTTTAATGTTGGAATCATGTTTTCTTTCATATATTATATCATCGTCCCAGAAAAATATAGATTTTCTAAAATATGTTTCTAAATCGATCTCCGTTTTTAAATTACCCCATGAATTAAAGAATGGTTTTTACCTGGTAAAACAATTTTCTGATAAAATTTCAAATGCTCTTAGTGCTATTGAATCTCAAATAATAAAATTAAATAATATTGCTTATCTTCAACATGACCTTGAATTAGCATCAAGTATGATAGTTAATTTTGTTCTAGGACTATCAGGAAAACAGGTAGGGATTGCCTTTAAATTAAAAGGAAATATTAATTCTTATGTTTTGTCTATACGTGGATCCAAAGATTGTACAATTCATTTAGGGAAATTAGTTAACGATTTAACCTCTGATCTTAATGGTAGTGGAGGAGGACATGACAAGGCATGCGGCGCAGTAGTTCCTCAAGAAAATTTAGAATTATTTTTAAATAAATTTGATAAATTGATTGCCGTCTAATTTAGTAGGAGAAATGACTTGGATGACAATCTTTAAGTCAAATATTCCTTTTTAATTACTATCCATTACAATATACCTTATAGTATTATTGAATATATTTGAAAAAAGATTACTTGCTTTTTTTTGGATATATTTTAAATATCCAAATAAAAGGTTTTAATATATATCTAGGCCGGGATTCATTTCTTCAATTGAGTATGAATATTTCAAATTCTTACAAGATAAATTGTTTTGGATATAGAACTGTATTTTATATATTACTATAAATATAAAATCGGTAGTCCATAAAGAAATTTTTTAATTATTAGACCAGATAATTAAAAGTGAAATAAATGACTATAATTGGTGAATTTTATAGAAAATTTCATGGCAGATTTATTACCCGACCCACTAATTTCAGCTGGGTGATTCCTGGAAATTTAGCTGGCAGTGGATTACCTTCTTCATACGATCATTTATTATGGCTTATCAAGAATAAAGTAAAAACAATTGTAACTGTCAGAGAAATACCATTACCTGATGCATGGATTAAAAAAATAAATTCAATGGATTTGGTAATTGATAGTTTTTTTTTAAAGACTGATGATTATGATGCTCCTTCAATTAATGAACTCTATGATGTAGTGGGGTACATGGATAATCAGATAAATAATAATAAACCGGTAGTGGTCCATTGTGCAGCAGGAAAAGGAAGAACCGGGACTGTTTTGGCGGCATATCTAATGAAAAAAGATAAGTTAAATGTTGAAGACGCTGTGAACAAAATAAGATCATTACGACCCGGGTCTATCCAGTCTAAAAAACAAGAGATCGCACTAAAAACATTTTACAAATATATCAATGAAAAATATAGACAAAAATAATAATGTAATATTTAAATTGACTAAAAATTAACCATTAAATAATGAATGTGAAAAAGAGTTCTTTGATGAATAATAAAAATAATCAAGGATTTATTTTCAAATTGTTATTTTGTTTGACAATTACCTTTTTAATTCTAACTAGCATGTCATTTTACAGTGAAATAGCCGGACAAAATATAAACTCATCTATTTTATCAAATAATTCTACTAATACTATTAAGAACCCGAATTTTGCTTTGCAAAAATCAAATGAAAGCATTGTAGGGGGAAGTAATGATTATTCATCCTCATTGCCAGACCTCTTTGATCACGTTGAAAAATCTGTTGTCCAAATAACTGATTCTGCAGATTTACAACAACAGGGTAACATTGCAGCAACTAGATTGGGTTCTGGCTTTGTTTATGATCATAATGGGGATATAGTTACAAATTATCATGTTGTTGTAGGAGCTAAAAATAATACAATTGTGGTTACATTTATGGATGGTGTTTCATATGAGGCAAAGATATTGGGTGTTGATCCTTATTCAGATTTAGCAGTGATAAAACTAGTGAATTTACATGAACATTCTGATGCTATATCTAAACTAGTTCCTTTAGAACTAGCTAATTCTTCATCTTTAAGAGTTGGTGAAAGGGTCATTGCAATGGGTAACCCATTCGGATTATCTGGTACACTAACCGAGGGCATTATTAGTGGGTTGGGTAGATTAATGCCTGCGAGTATAGATCAGCTTACTCCTCCATCTCCTCAATTATTCAACAATCCATATAAAACATCAACCGCCCCATCTTTTTCAATCCCTGATATTATTCAGACGGATGCTGCAATAAATCCGGGAAATTCTGGTGGTCCTTTATTAAATATGAAAGGTCAAGTAATTGGAATTAATACCGCGATTTATTCAAATACAGGTGCTTATGCTGGAATTGGTTTTGCAGTGCCTTCTAATTTTTTAATTAAAATTATTCCAACTTTGATAAATGGAGGAACCTATAAACATCCATACATTGGT
>JBBRRG010000134.1:0-3224 GCA_038200895.1 Candidatus Nitrosocosmicus sp.
TTGCTCTATCAGATACTTGTATATTACAATTACAAGACTAAGAAGGAATATCCAAGAAATATCAAGTATTTGATAGGATGTTAAAGTTACACTACGATTAGTAAAAAATCATAATATAAAATTATGACCCAGGCTCAATTAAAATAAAAAAAGATGTTATTCGAATTAAGAGGAAATATTCTTTCGATAGTAGAAAAAATATATACAAATAAATTGATAATAACTCTGAGCATTATCAAACAATAATCACTCTACTTTACCTGTACAATTCAATAAAAAATAACAAATTATTATCTTCTATACCATTCTTGGAAAATCTTGCATTTTGACTTAATATTGTAAAATTGGATTTTAAATTTTTTTTATTAACAATTGACAAAATTTTACTTTATATATTATAATATATTGTTTTTAATGAGAAAATTTTAATGACTTCAAAAATTGATTATATGTTTGATTTGATTATCGCATACAGGAAAATAATATTTGAATAAATCTATTTTCTCCTATTTGATTTTATATAATAAAAAAATAACGAGTAAAGATATTGGAAATAAAAAATTAGGTATAAAATATATTCCATGTAATCAACTTTCATATTAAAATATGAAGTTATTTAATTTTTTTAAAAAACATAAATGTCAAATTTGCGGAAGACGATTCAAAAAAGTTGAAAATTATATGCATCATCAATTATTATATCATTCCGATAAAAGTTCTTATGATTGTTCTAATTGTGGCCTCAAATTTACAGATATGGATGAATTAAAGAATCATATAAAAAGAAATCATTCATACAAAAAAGATAAATAAACATCTACAGTAGTTCCTATGTATAAATTATAAAATCATCAAGTTCTTATTATTTCACCAGATACAAAAAGATATCAAATGCTAATTTAAAAGGTTCTGGCAAGGTAAAACTCGGATCTATCATTTGACCTTGCTCATTTTGTAATAGATAGTTGCGGCTTTAATAATTTTACCAATATTTTACGGATAATTATATTTTATATTTTATATTTTATATTTTATATTTTATATTTTATATTTTATATTTTATATTTTATATTTTATATTTTATATTTTATATTTTATATTTTATATTTGCGAAATAATATGACAAATTTTTTATATATTATACTATAGATGTATAAAAATTCAATCCTATATGATATAATATTTAATTCATCCAGTTTTTGCTTATTTATACAATAGCAAATTATTAAGTCGACACTTGTAAGATATCGATTTATTTTACAAGATCATAATATTACTTAATTATTGGTTTGTGATAAAATGATAGAAAATAATTTTGATGTCCTTTTTAAATTCAGATATACATATAAAATAATGTGATTATAAACGAGCATTTATGAATAACAAGGTTTTTCTGATTGTGATTATGTTTTTATATTAATCTAAAATGTAACTTTGTTGTCAACTCATAGAATTATATACCAAACAGAATTCGGTTTAAACCGTAACTTAAATTAGTAGCAGTTGTTTCCTAATAATTGGGTTCATAGATCAATATGCTTTAATTTCAAAAAGTCTATACATCTAATGCAATCGAGAATGATGAAAGACCTCAAGTTCTCTTATATCTGTATCCTCAAGAGGTCATATTAAATTTGAACTATGAAAAATAATAAATATTTCAAAGGATCTCTATTTACAAATGTAAGTCATCTCACAGCGTAATTTAAAAATTTTTAAAGGGATTCTATCTTTAATTTTTGGTTTTATAATGCAAAAATATTTGATAATGTATAAATTATATGTAAAATGAAGGTAATGTTTTTTGAAATATTAATTTAAGATTATATGATATGTAAAAGAAGTTAAATACCTTTCTGAATTTGATTTATCAAGCATTTATGAAACAATAAAAATAAGAAAAACTTGTTAATAATATTGATCAAAGATATTACAGAAAAAGAATCCTGGGATATTATCAAACCTGTTTGTAGAGAACTTTATGAATTGGTAAATGGAGGAAACATTCAATTTGTGTCAGGAATTCGTAATGAGAATAATGGAACATATAAAATAAATTTAAAAAGTAATCGCTTACATTTTGCATCAAGAGGATTAAAAGATAGTATCGGAGATATAGAATATGAAGAAGGGAAGATTAGGATTGGTTTAAGAGCAAATGGTATTCCAGCGAATGTTTTTGTGGAACTGAAGTAAGAATAATGACCATGATAAGGGTAAAATAATTATAGCTTATTATATTTTATTTATGTTAAATTTATTGGGTAATAATATGGATAATTTTTAAAAAACAGATCTAACGAGATTTTAATTAAAGTTGTTTGACTTTTTGATATTTTAAAAGCATTTGTTATGATAACATTATATTGCATAACTTATGCAATGTAATTTCATTAATATATAGAGCATGTAATTATGAATTTGTATAATAAATATGCGATTTTCTCGAGATCAAAATAGACCAAGTAATGGTTTTCTAATGCGCTTGCTAGCATACCTCATGACCTCATTTATTATTCCATTTGTTATTAAAGTGGTAAAAAGGAAATTAGAGGAAAAACAACATCTTTTATGTTATAAATGTCATGGAAAATTAGAGTTGATTCATAAGGGTGAATATTATTGTAAAAATTGTAAAATTATTAGAATGGATCATAATTAGCAAATCAGAGATATTTTCGAATATATTATAAAAACGTTTGACGTTATTTATTTCAAAATACTACATGTTAACTTGTATTATGTTCTTATTTTGATGTTTACAGATAATACAAGTCAATTATGTAATTCTTTAATTATGCATTTAATTATTTTGCGCATTTGAAAATACTTCTTAATTACTAGTTCTCGATTAATAGATTATATTATTATTTCAATAGACATTTCTTACCAAATTGAGTGGGCAGAATGATATAAATTTCAAAATATGAATTAAAAAAATCATACACTCTCAATTAAAATAGGCTATTAATATATTCTATTACGGGATATTGCAAGAGCTGTTCTGCTATAAAAATGTATTTTATTCTTATTATTCTTATTTTAATCGTTTCTCTATCTTTTGAATACATAGCAACAACAATCATAATTACCCAATAGAGGCAGCCAAAATCGACACCAGTTATGAACTAATAATTTATTTTGGAATTTGCATCCCTCTATAGACATCTCCTTTTACTTGCATCTATTAATCCAATTTACATTGAGGAAAAAAAATTATCCAA
>JBBRRG010000135.1:0-3223 GCA_038200895.1 Candidatus Nitrosocosmicus sp.
TTCGGTTTGGAACAGTTTTTGAGTTTTTTCAATAATTGATTTGTAAAGTGTTCTAAAATCATCACTCCTATGGTTTATAATTGGAGCCAGCATTGCATTCATAACTCTATTTGGAACATTGGTTGGTCCAGGTAACATTACTAAATATTCCATAGCAACTTTCAAGTAAACAGATACTTGACCGTTATTTATAAGTAATTCAAAAACAATAATATTCATAGTTCAAGCAAAGAAAAAATATTGCAAAATAACAGAAAGATCAAACTATTTGAGTTATTAAATAAGCAAAGAGGGAGGAAAAAAATTAAAGAGGAAAATAAATTAATAGTGTTATTTAAACCTGAAAATATTTTTTATTTAACAAATTTTTGGGGCGAAGGAATAGTAATAATCTCTGAACAGGAGGTGAAAATACAAACAAAACTTGTAGTTCCACGACTAGAATATACAAGAGCTATCAGTACCTCAAAAGAATGTGAGGTCGTTTCATCAGATAGAGGAATAGCATTAAATAATACATTAATCAATTTAATTAAAGATGGTAGCGTAGTATTTTCTGATAGTAACGACTTTGATATTATAAATAAAATTCAAAAAAAAATAGGAAGAAAAAATGTGATTATTGATAACAATTTACTATATAATTTAAGAGAAATAAAAGACACGGTAGAAATCGATAATATAAAATACGCTTCGAAAATAATTGACAAATTATTTGAAATTACAACAAAAGAAATAAGGGAAAATACAACAACAGAAGAACAAATTCAATCGATTTTAGTATATGAAGCAATGAAATTAGGAGCAAGGTTTCCGTCATACCAATTCACATCCAATCCATTAATTGTTGCTAGCGGACCCAATGGGTCATTTCCTCATGCAGAAACTTCAGAAAAAAAAATTAAATCAGGTGAGTTAATAGTAATAGACATTACTTTAAGTTTTAATCACTATATTTCGGATGCCACGCGAACATTCGGAATAGGAAAAATAACAGATGAAATGAAAGAAATTTATGAAACAGTAAAAATATCTCAAGAAAATGGTATCGAATGTATTAATAACACCCAAGATTTTACAGATGTTGACTCTTGTTGTAGGAACATTATAATTAATAAAAAATTTGGAGATCAGTTCATTCATTCTACAGGCCATGGAATTGGTCTTGAAGTACACGAACCTCCGTGGATAAGACCTAACTTTAAGAGCAAAATTAGAGAAAATATGACAATAACTATTGAACCAGGAATATACTTAGAAAATAAATTTGGAGTACGGATTGAAGATAGTGTACTAATAACAAAAAAAAGAAATAGAGATAACGGATTTGATTATATAAATCTTCATTCATTCGAGAAAGAGCTATTAATTTTATAGAAGATATCAATAACAATAATCAAAATCCAAAATTTAAACAATATAAGAAAAAGGTATATTACTTAAAGACCCAAATAGGAGTATATGAATTGATGGGGATGAGGTATGTCTAGCTGCTCCAGTCTGAGTTTTCACAATGATGACCTCGCGACGAACTGACCCATAATCACAATTTCATTAACTTTTTTTTCATGTTTTTTTTTAATTATAAATATATAATAAATTCGAGCAATAAAATCACAATATGGAAATAGATTATGTTTATCCCTTGTATAGACCTCCATCTGAAGCAAATTCTTTAATTTTTCAAATAACTTTGGGCTGTTCATTTAACAAATGTTCATTCTGTAATATGTATAGAACAAAAGAATATTCAGAAAGACCTCTTGAGGACATAAAAAAGGAAATAGAGATGATGTCACAATTACAACCAGAGGTAACGAGAATTTTTTTAGCAGACGGAGATGCATTAAATGTAGCGACTGAAAACATAATTAAAATATTAAATTGGATAAAGGGTAACTTTCAAAATTTGGAAAGGATCTCATGCTATTCTATGCCAAAAAATTTATTGCAGAAAACTGATAAAGAGTTACTATCTTTGAAAAAAGCCGGTTTAGATATGGTTTATCTTGGTATAGAAAGTGGCAATGACACCATACTAAAAAAAGTAACAAAAGGAGCAACAAGTGAAATGATAATAAATAGTTGTAAAAAAGCAAAGAAAAATGGCTTTATTCTCTCATGTATGATAATACTAGGTCTTGGAGGAAAAAAATACTCCAATTACCATGCCAATGACACTTCAAAGATAATTAACCAAATTGAGCCAAATTATCTTGGTGCATTAACATTGTACATGGAACCTAACATAGAGAAAGAATTTTATTCCAAGTTTAGTGAACCTTTTCAACCTTTAGAGGATTCAGAGATACTAGACGAAATGGAAACTTTGATAACAAATTCAGATGTTAAAGAACAGGTTATATTCAGAGCAAATCATGCTTCAAACGTTTACTCAATAGGCGGTACTCTGCCTCAAGATAAATACAAAATATTAGAAAAAATCAAATATTTAAAAGAACATCCAGAAATGTTAAAACCAAAGGTTTTGAGAAGATTTTGATTGGTAATCTTTTTTATAGTAAATAAGAAAAAGAGAAAATTTTTTGTTGTTGGCAAATTTAGATTAAAAAATAGAGATTATTTATTTCCACCCATAAATGATTTGAACAAGTTTTTTATCATATCCATAGGACCGCTAGAGTTTTTTGAAGTAGCTTGTGGAGATGTATTATGTGTGCTGGCAGGTGTAGATGTACTATTTGCAGATGACATAGATGAACTATTACTCTTATCTGCTGTTGGTGTTGTTGGATTGGAAGATGCAATAGAAGTTTGATTGCTTGAGCCTATGCTTGGAGAGGTAGATGTTTGATTGCTTGAGCCTATGCTTGGAGAGGTAGATGTTTGATTTGCTTGAGCATATGAACTGCTAATGGTTCCCATCATGACCGAGACGACGCCTACAAATGCGAACATTACTAATGTATATTTATTAAAATTCATCAAAAACTACTGGTAGAAGGTTATTTTTAAAATTTACATGTAAATTTTTTATTTGTTTTAAGTTTATTTTTATAAAAAATATTAAAAAAATATTAAAAAAAGCATAAAAATTTAAGTATTATTCATTTTTTTAAATAATATATAAATAGTAATTTTATTAATGAAGATTAACTTCTCCAGGCATTAAAAATTGAATGATTATACTCATTATATAAAGAGCCAGTAGAAATATTCCTATTCGGATTCCAATAGAATGTCTAAATAAAGGAATCAAAGC
>JBBRRG010000136.1:0-3163 GCA_038200895.1 Candidatus Nitrosocosmicus sp.
GTAATATATCTAAAATATTTATAAAAAAAATGAGACCGTCGTTCTAGTCGTCATTTTCCTCATTTATTCCGTCAAAGCCGTCAAAAAAATCGTCAATTCATTCTAAGTTATAATATGAGTGTGTTTTAAGCATGGGGATGAGATTATTCTCTTAATCTATGTCTTGAATAGTTGATAAATTCATCAATATTTCCATAAGGTAGAAAATTAGGTTGTACTAATATAATATGTATTATTGTATAAATACTCGCATAGGCCATTTGTATGTATAAATTAGAATTAATAGAAGGGTCTTTTTTATCTCGATTGCACGCAAAACCTTTATTAATAGTGGTCTATAATTAATAGCGCAGTGTTGCACATTGTTGCACCTTGCATGGAGGCATTGGCCAACCTATGAAAGCTAATTGGGTATGTTCATTTTGTGGTATGTATTCAAATAGAAAATCAAGTGTAAAACGACATATAGCGAGTCAGCATAATGGTGATGCATCTTTAGTTCCATACATCGAATATATAGTAGGCAGGAATTCCGGGATCTATTCTTCGCCAAAACCGTCTCTCCCACAACCACCACCGTTTTCATTTCTTCCCACTAAAATACCCGGAAACCAAAATAAAGAGAAAAGGACTCCTATGGAGATATTTGAAGAGGAATTTATGAAGGAAAAAGCAAGATTAGCCGCCAAGAAAGACATGGGCATGAATTTATAATTTTAACGGAGTAGATTTGGTCTTATGCCAATATATTTCTAAAAACTTTTATAATTTCTTTCTATTTTCCCATTTTAAGGAATATCAACATTCTTTTCTTTTCAAATTAGATGGAAATAACATCCGGATATTCTATATCTTTATTCATTCTAACTACTAATTTTATTGCATATCTTTTGTCTTTGATGTTTGTATTTTGATAACTAGTTCAAAATGAAAATGATTAATTAAAATGAAAACACAGAATAATTGGCATGGTGATGGATTTTAAGGCAACAATATCCTATATTGGATTATTAAAGGATGATCTTGCAATTTTTCGTATAAAACCAATTGAAGGCCAGCAGATTCCTGATTTTAAACCAGGACAATTTCTGACACTAGGGATATTTGTACCTACAGAAGGAAAAGTAGACAGAAGTGCATATTCTATTGCATCACCACCTCAACAAAAAAAATATTTTGAATTAATTATAAGATGGCTTAAGCGGCCAGTTCCTGGAAAACGCACTACTCAATTATTTGATAAAAAAGAAGACGATGAAATATTTTGGCTCAAACCTGCAGGAACATTTACAATTAATGATGAAATGGCTAATGGTGCTTCAGACGATAGACGAATGGTCTTGATAGGTGGCGATACAGGCCTCGCCCCTTTTATTTCATATTCTTTGAATCTAAAAGCAATTGGATCTAAGCGGGAAATTATAGTTTTACATGGTGCTGAATATATGAATGAATTGATTTATAGAGAATTATTAACTGATTTAGATGATCAAAGTTCAGATAAAGGAAAAGATGTTTGGAATTTCAAGTATCGCGCTAGTATAAGTAGACCTCAAGAATGGATCAATAGATCTTGGGGAGGACATAAAGGAAAAGTGGAAACGTTTCTAATCCCAAAGCCAGGAAATGACAAATCTCCTTTAGAAGAATTGATTGGAGAACCCATGACTCCAGAAAATACCTCATTTTATGTTTGCGGATGGCAAGACACAATCAATGGTGTATTGGACTATATTATCCCAAAAGGATTTGTTACTGAACGAAACAAAAGAAAAGATGGAAATTTTGATATAAAGACTGAATCATATGGATAATTATTTTTCATTTTATCTTATTTTATTTTATTTTATTTGATATACCATCTATTTTTCATTTAACAATCAATCAATCAATATTTGAAATTTATTCGACATACATTAAATGTTTATCATACTTTGATTATTGAATAAATATTCATTCTCAAACTGAAAAAGTACTTTTATGTTATCTTTCTATAGGTATATAAAATACCCAAGTAATTCTAAATGCTGTTCTTTTATTGCAGAATTAATCATATCTTTAATTTAAAGTGAAGATTTTTAGATACTACTATTGATATCAATAAAACAGAGGCTTTGTACTTTTAATCTTTATTTAGTGAATTAAAAGAAAGATAGAAATGAAATTATTCTTAAAGATGTAACAGTTTTCATAATACATAATAATATTTGTTAATTTCGATTGTATTTTTTTTGTGGATAAAATCCGATATTCTATATTCTGAAAACTACTCTTTAATTCTCTAGCGTAGTTATTAGTTAGATGTGACTTGGTTACATAAATCTTGGTCAATTAATTTGAGTAATTCTATATTATATTGAAAGAAAAGATGACTACAATAGTAGGTATAAAAACAAAAGAAGGCGTTGTCCTTGCATCGGATAAACGAGCAAGCAAAGGTTTCTTTATTGGCTCAAAAATAGTACAAAAAATATCCAAAATAGATGATACACTTGCAATTGCAATCGCGGGGCAATTATCCGACGCAGAGCACTTGATCAAAGTTGCAACTGCTGAAAGAAAATTAATAGAGCTTAGAAGAGGGTTCCCACTGAACGTAAAGGAATCCTCAAGGCTGATTGCAAATTTGGCATATTCGGGACTGAAAAATTATCAACCATACTATGTTGAGCTGTTGGTTGCAGGTGTAGATTCCCAAGGTGCTCATGTAAATGTTGCTGATATGAGTGGTGCAATTACTAATGAAGATTATGCAGCATCTGGTTCTGGAGCTCCCATAGCATATGGAGTACTTGAGAGCTTGTACAATAAAGAAATGACAAATGACGATGCAAAAGAGGTAGCAAAAAAAGCTGTTTTAGCAGCAATGGAGCGAGATCCCGGATCTGGAAACGGAGTGGACGTTTTAATTATTCCAAATTTGTTAGCCGTAAACCCGGTTGTATGATAAGAGGGATGGGATTATAAGAGAAATGTCAGAGGATAATAATTCAATAGGAGCCCAGAACAATTTTGGAAATAACAATAGATATCCGTATTATGGGCAGGGTGGCAGATTAGTATTAGTAGATAGCGCACTAGAGGCAGTAAATAGAGGATCAACTACCATTGGAATAAAAACTCCGGATTTTGCATTGATTTCTAGTCATATTAAACCAACTTT
>JBBRRG010000137.1:0-3130 GCA_038200895.1 Candidatus Nitrosocosmicus sp.
TCCTGTAAATATGCTTTTGACTTATATAATGTCTAATGAGTAAAATTATATTGTAGGTAAATTTTATAATACAATGCCCGGAAAGCCCGGTAGTATTGCTAATACCGAATGTAGCGGACAAGCATAGAGGCCTTTGGAGCCTTTGACCCCAGTTCGAATCTGGGCCGGGCTATTATTATCATCATTACTATAAAATTTATCTATGTAGTTAATCTCCTTGTTTTATTCAATTGAATTGTATATTTAGAAATTTTTCTGTGCTCGGGAACAATAAATTTTTATTTTTTCTAACCCTATTTATTTTTGTTTATGAATCTTGTAGGTTTTTTTAACTTTATGTTTCTTAATAGATTAGTCTTTGATACAGTGTTATTATTCGCTTTTGAATAAGAATGAGGTATAACCGAAATTCTTTCAATAGATGGAAATCTTGAATTAATAACGTCTTGGATTTCATTAGAAAGTTCTTCTACCTCTGAGACAGATTCTTCTCCATCTATCTCTATATGAATTTCGGCTTGATCAACCATTCCAGAAGAACGAAGCAGTACTTCTCTAACATGAATTTTTTCATCATGGAATTGTTCATAGATTACATTTTTGATTAGATCGGTCAACTTTGGATTTTGCCATGAATCTACAAGTATAAGGGACGACCTCTTTAATGTGATGTATGAAACAGAAAATATGTAAAAAGCTATGACCATTCCACCAACCGCATCCATTTGAATAAATCCAAATTGTGTAGAAATTAAAATACTGAAGAAACCTACGACAGAGGCTGAACCATCTTTAATTGAATTTTTTGCATCTGTTTTGAGCGAAAGTAAATTATACTTGTTTGCAATAGTGCGCATCTGAAATGCTCTGTGTAAAGAAAGAGCACTTGCCATTGCTAATACTATCATGGTTATGTATGGGTGATTAATTTCATGAGGATGCATCAGGGTCTGATATGAATTATAAAAAATGACTACTCCAACAACTATCATTCCTATAGCTGCCATTAGGGCTGCAAAACTTTCTACTTTGTGATAACCAAAGTGAAATTTCCTGTCAGCTGGTTTAATGGCAATTCGTAAGCCTATTAAAACCATAAAAGAAATTAATGCATCAGATAAGGAATCGATACCATCTGCGGTTGCTACATTACTTCCACTTAGATATCCAGTAGCTATCTCAACTATTCCAATACTTATTAATGTTATAACCGAAATTTTTGCTATTTTTTGTCCTGCTATAATACCTTCTTGAATTAAGTCAGTCGATGCAGTAGTAATCTCGGAATTATTACTTATTTTTTCTCTATTTGAAAACTTTTTAAAATGATTGATAAATTTTGAGGTTTTATAATTTTTATAAACTTTATTAAATAACTCATCCATATGATAATTTGTATTTAATATACCTGTGATAATATTTAACACTTGTGAAAGTTAAAACCTTCATTCATCATAGCTTGTTAAATTTATATTTAATTTTATTAATATACATGTATATGTTTTAATTGAGTTTAAATTATATTTATTTAAAAAATGTCAAAAATTATATTATTATTTTTCTATTTTTGACAAGATCTAACAAAAAATGGTTATTTGAGTTTTTGTCTCATGTTTAAAAATATTATCAACTAGGATAATTTAGAAGTAAAAATATATGTTTGTTATTATTTTTAAAACATTTTTATATTCTTTTTCATTTATCTGTGCCTATGCCATTATATTTTTTCTATTGAAATCAATGGGATCAGCCGGATTTGAACCGGCGGTCTCCAGCGCCCGAGGCTGGCATCCTACCAAGCTAGACTATGATCCCATAATTTTGTTGATATTATTTAAAAATGTGTATAATTTTAAACCATCGATATGTTTTCTCATTTTAAAACAATTTTTAAATTTAAAATTTATATATAATTATATTAACTTCTTTTATACAATCCAACACTAATTTTTCTTTAAAACAATGCGTTTGTATTTCTTTATCTTTCTTTATTATTCCTCTTTCTATAAGTTTAAAAACTAGCGCATAACCAATTGAAAAAGCACCTGTAGCCCCTGGCGAGTTATAATTTAAAATATGCAAAGATTTGTCACTACTTAAAAATATCGGATTTAAAATAAAAATGCCATCTTTATCCATTAAATTTGTGCGTATTCCCGAAGTGCCTTTGGTTGTGAAATCTTTATATTTCAACGAGGGTAAAAATTTTTTAACTCTATTTATCATGTATCTTTTAGAGAGACTACTTAACATTTCTTTTGATATCAATTGTATAATTTCTTTTTTAAAAAACATATTCTTTATCTTTTTTATTTCTGCTCCTTTAACAAATTCATATATTTTGGGAAAAAATTGTTTAAGATTTGTTTTGGTATCGTATCCATATTGTGAAAAAACAGGACAAGCATTAGGTCCTATTTCTCTATTTCCATTAGATCTTATTATCCAATGTGGATCTAAAAATGGAAATTGTTGGAATTCTGGAACTGAGTAGATACTATGATTTGTCAAGTATTTGTATTTTGATGGTGCGATCCAATATTCCCCTCGAAAATGAAGATTTTTAAAACCAAGATCTAATTTCATAATATTTGCCAAATTCAATGCACTACCTCCTGCAGCGTTTATCAGAAAGTCGCATTTAATTTCATATTCATTATTGTTATATGGATACTGTTTATATTTTAAAGAAATTTCTTTTTTTGACTCTGATTCATATGAAATTTCGATAACCTTTGCATTCATTATTATATCTACTTTATTCTTCACGGCGTCAATGGCCAAAGCTCGTGTTATTTCTCCATAGTCTACTGATGCATCTTTATTACATAATATTGCAGTTTGGCATCTTAAATTAGGTTCAATGTTTTCAACTTCTTTTTTTTCTAATATCTGAATATCTTTTTTTTCTAATCCATTACGTATTCCCCATTCTAAATGCTTGTAGATTATTTTTGTACCTTCATCATTAGTTGCTACTTCTATTATGCCATCCTCTTTAAAGCGGATTTTTTTAACTCTGCAATAATTATTCCAAAAATCATATCCAAATAATGCTGCTTTTGCTAAAACTTTCTTTTTTTCTGGATTATATAAAAATGGTGCATGAACTTTACCTGTATTTCTAGAG
>JBBRRG010000138.1:0-3113 GCA_038200895.1 Candidatus Nitrosocosmicus sp.
AGGCTCAAGGCTCAAGGCTCAAGGCTCAAGGCTCAAGGCTCAAGGCTCAAGGCTCAAGGCTAAAAAGTAGATTATCTCTATAACAGTTAATAGTAATGACGGCATAATTTAGCCATGAAAAACTAATTTTTCTTATATAAAGGAGCAAAATCTATTCCATGCTTATTTTGAAGCAATAGGGTGATGATATGGACTATTATCATCCATCGGTTTGAGTATTAATCACTTACTAAAAGTAATCTTTCAGGTTTTTTATCCGCAATTTCTGTCTTGTGTTTCAAAAGTATGGTGCTTTAAATTTGTTTAGACCATAGATATATTTAAGGGTAATTCATTATAACTTGGTGTCTTATATGTCCTCCTTTTTCCACCTTTTAAATCCTCTGATTGCCTTTATATGCCTTTTTAACATATAGGACAATAATATAAAGAATTATAGCCAGGCAGGTAAGGATAATACACTGCTGCTTATTCCTCTATTGCCTTACGATTGCCATGTTCAATTCTTCTATTCTGCTTCTGCTCTGATGATTCTTCATAATTCTCCTCCTTCCTCTTGCTATTTAATAGCAGCAAAGTCCTTGAACGAACTGAAAGGACATCCATTCTGTAAGAAATATACGTATTAAACTATCTTCTCATTTTCATACTCCTCCTTCAACTCAAAAACAGGACTAAAACACCTGATTCACCTTCTGAATAAGGTTGATTGTATTAAATGCTATATTTCAACTATTACAATTACAGCAAATTTGACATATCTTTGGGTCGTCCGCTTTCAACTAATGCCCACTGCAAGACAAACTACGCAATATCAAAGTCACTGTTGTTTTCAATTCTTCAATATTAGGAATATTGCCACAATCATTATTTTATTTTGTCAAGAACAAGAACAAGCATATTCTGATGTTGTCCATAAGATACCTAAAAAAGGTTTATGAAGGGTCAAAACACCCATGTTTCTTTATACTTTGATGACGGGAATAGAAGTATTCTCTACTGGTTCTCACCTTTTATCTTTTTATTCTGTTTTTCAAGTGGGAAGGCGTTCTTCTTAGCATGACTTTCATATTCGATTATTATTATAAGGACTTCCCGAGCATGATGAGATTTTCAATATCAACTCATCTATTTACGATAGTTATGATTAATTTAGACATATAAAAAATAGAAAATAAAAAAAGTGGATATTTTATTTTGATTTCTAAAGATATGATAATGATTTTAGTATTGGCAAAAGTTTTGCTTTTGCACCATCAATATTCATTGCAGTGGGGTATACCATCAAGGTAGTAGGTCCACTATGCAATTGATCTGAATAACATAAAAGACTGTTATTGTAACACAGTAAAGATAAAGATGGCATTATTGCTAAAATAGACCAATATATTTATTCATTTATAATCCACGACTGTTTATGTAAAGTTTCATGTGATAATTCTGCCGATTCCTCGGGACTAGATAAATCCCTAAATAAATTTTAACCACATTTCATATAAAGAAAAGGCGGTTAAAAGCACTATAAATTTCTAAAAAAAACGAGTTGAAAGTTTTGAAACTATTTTTTTCATACGGGGAAACAGGCAATAATATACATCAATAATAGATTGATTCTTTTTGAAGTTGTTATAATATTAAATAAAAAATATTAAATGAGAAGTATATTTGTATACTTTAAAATACTTAATTTTTTTATAAATTTTATGTGACCAAATTTTTAGTGGATACAACTGACAATCTTCCTTTAGGTTGTTTAAAAAATATTACTGCTGGTGGAAAAGAAATTTTAGTAGCAAACGTTAAAGGGAATTATTATGCCATAAATAATGTTTGTAATCATGCCGGAGCTGAATTACATGAAGGCGCTATTATTAATGATAAAGAATTGGTTTGTCCTTGGCATTCTGCAAAGTGGAATGTTGAAACCGGTGAATTAATTTGGTTTCCCCAGAAGTTAAAAAATCAAGAAACCTATCAAACTGTCGTTGAAAATAATAATGTATACGTGGAAATTTAATTTAATTTAATTTTCATCAAGATTTTATATTTTTTTAATAGTTAATTCAATTTAGAATTAAAATTAATTTTTATAGGTGATCAAAAAAAATAAAAATATTGAAAATTGGTGATTTTATTTCGACCCTTCCATCATCTGTAATTTCTGGTGATAGTATTATAATTCCTGAAATTTTTTTTAGAAAAATGTTCTCTTTTTGTGGTCTAAGCCCCGAAGATACTTTTTATTATTTGGGAGTTGGCAATAATTATTCATCTCTTTTGATTGCAAAAAGAGAATTTGGGGTTAAAAAAGCTGTTGGTATAGAAATTAATCCAAATACAGTCGATTTTATTAAATCAAAAATAAATTTAGCTGATGAGAATATACAAATAATAAATGATGATGTAACTCAATCATCTATATCTGAATCAACAGTTATTTTTTCCTGGTTTACTGATGAGCAGATTAACGAAAAATTATCTCATAAATTCAAACGTGATATCAAAGATGGTACAAAAATAATATCTATCTGGTCTCCTCCTGATTTGTTTATTCCTGATAAAGTAGATTTTCCACTTATTTTGTGTAAAAAACCATTTACATTTGGAATGGATATTAAAGATCAACTAAAAAGTATCTATGGAAGCAATTGTATAGATTTTACTGCATCATGGCGTCTAGCTGAAAAATATATCCAATCACTTGGAGTAGTTGAAAATCATCATATCCGTTTCCTCAATATTCTTCAAAGCGTAATGATATGGTTTAATGCTAGAGATCTTGATTTAGTTTGTGAAGATGATATTCCACCTCCTGTCAAAAGTTATGTGGAAATTTTAAAATATTTTTTTAATATTGATCTATCAGAATTTTTAATTAAATGATAAATTTTATTCTTGTTCGGTTATATTATTTTGATATCTCTATATGCTATGGATTTGATATTAATTTTTTCCAAGTTTTAATTCAATGTGTTGTAATAAATCATAAAAATTTGTTTTACAAAAAAGTTTTTTATAAATTATAGTCTATATCTTTGATAACAATTTACCCCAAAGATTATAACTATTGATATTATGAAGCAACTTTAGAAGATGGACTTGGCAATTAATGA
>JBBRRG010000139.1:0-3111 GCA_038200895.1 Candidatus Nitrosocosmicus sp.
AATATATAAATAGTAATTTTATTAATGAAGATTAACTTCTCCAGGCATTAAAAATTGAATGATTATACTCATTATATAAAGAGCCAGTAGAAATATTCCTATTCGGATTCCAATAGAATGTCTAAATAAAGGAATCAAAGCTACTAGGGTAATTGAAGTAGCCAAAATCATTTGAAATGACAGCATACTACTATTTGCGATTATTGTAAAGAACCCACCATGATACATTGCTGCAAATATTGCTATACCAAGCAACAGAGAATTATTTAGTACTTTTGAGCCAAGAACATTTGCTATAGCAATAGATGCACCTGCAGCACCTTTTCTTGCCAAAATCATCATTGAAATTTTTTCTGGCATTTCCCCTGCAATTGGACTAATGATTACAGCTAGAACAACTGTGGAAACCCCGATATCAAATGAAAAAGATTGTAAGGAGGTAATAAAAGGATTAGCACCTATGACAATTCCTGCAGTACCAATAATAAAAGCCAAAATAGCTTTTATCATATCTGATTTATTAGCTTCTGTACTATGATGAGAATTGGAATCAGAATCGGAAGAAGATAAAGAAGTAAAAGGAGGTGATGGAACAACAGTATTTGCAGTAGCAGCATCAGCATCACTAGCCACTCGTTTTATTTTCTGTTCTTTTTTTAACTCTATAAAAGCAATTAGAATATACCCAACAAATATCCCAATGAAAATAAAACCATCTATATAATTATATCCATCAATCAATAAAATGGCACTTAGTACTGCCGAAACTAAAAGAAAGATCTTGTCTGTCCCAAATGAACTAACATCTAACTTTTTTAATGGGGATTTTGAAAGTCGTGTAGTAGAGATTAAAAGCATTAATGCCAATCCAAGTGTCATCATTAAAATATTACTTCCAAGACCAGAACCAATAGCAACATCATAGAGACCGGCAGAGGATGCATAGATCACAATTGCAATTTCTGGAAGAGTAGTTGCGACGCTTAATAATGTTCTTCCAATAAATTTTGCTCCAAATCTAAGAGCAAGGTGTTCAGCACCATATGATAATATCCAGCTTGAAAGGCTCAATTCTCCCAGCCAAATCAGCATGGTTAAAAGATTTTCAGTATTCAAAAACTAATAATTTTGAATTTCTTTAAAATATAAGTCTATAATTTGAACCTATTTTTTAAAAATAGCATTAAGAAAAATAGGAGTTAGTTTTTTTATAAACAAAGAGCCAATATGATTGCCTCATCATCGTTATATTTTGTCAGTAGTAATGAAAATAAATTTGTAGAGATTGAAAAGATTTTGGAAATGGAAAAGGAAAGAAGTAAAAAAGATAAAATAGAAAAAAGGTTAAAAATTTTCTTTTCAAAGGTAATAATAAAAGAAATTCAATCAGAATCAATAATAGAAGTTGCGGAAGATAAAGTAAAAAAAGCATTTGACATCATTAAAAACCCAGTTATTGTAGAAGATGATGGTCTGTTAATAGATGATTTAAATGGGTTTCCAGGAATATATTCTTCTTTTGTATACAAAACAATAGGAAATAAAGGAATATTAAATTTACTCAAAGATAGAGAAAAAGCAAAAAGGAGAGCTAGATTTTTATCAATTTTTTCTTTTTTTGACGGAAAAATTATGGAATCATTTAGCGGTGAAACGACAGGTTATATTACCACAAAAATCTCTCCAGAAGGCTGGGGGTTCGATCCGATATTTAGACCAGAAAATGAAGATAAAACATATGGACAGATAAATATTTTAAAGAAAAATGAAATATCACATAGATCAAAAGCGTTGAAAAAATTTCTAGGATGGTATAATCAAAGATACTAAAAACACTATATAATCTAAAAACCATAAAATAAAGAAATAACTAATAGTTTACATTTATAAGGCATAATTCTCAATCCAGCGCGAAATATGACGATTAGTATTTTGCAATACAACTATTCTGGAAATCACGCTTTCATCCATAAATGAATATTCCAAGAGATGTTTTTTAATGCCTTGAGAAAAATTGCTTACTTCTTTCATGTCGAGCATATTAGATTCCTCTAATCTGTTAATTGACATTCCAATATGCATGTATGACTTTAATTCAATAAAATGAGGATAACCTTTTTCTATCAAATCAGCAAATTCTTGATGATATTTTTCACCATCATTAAAGTTACGTATCAAAGTCATGCGTAAAACAGTTCTTGTTTTTGCATTTGATATAAATTCTAAGCTTTGTAACCATCTTTCCCAGGCATCTTTATGTCTTGGTCCATTTATTTTGTAAAACATATTTTTGTTAGAAGCATTGGTAGACAGATAAATTTGAGTTGGTAGTGCATTTTCTTCCTGAAGTCTGTATAACATATCGGGTTCTTGCCCATTTGTAACCAAGAAAATAGATTTGGTGGCTTTTAATGTTTTTATATATTTTATGAGCTCAGGCAGTTGAGGATACATAGTTGGTTCGCCTGAAAGAGAAATAGCATAGTGTTCTGGAAATAGAGATTCATCTAATTTTGCAGTATTGATATTCTTTTTGCCATAAAATCCAACAACTAACTTTCGTCTTTCTTCCAATAGATTATGAATAATTGTTTCTGGTCCGTCAACAAGGTGAGAAGGCATCTCGAGAGTATCATAAAATTCGGTAGGTCTCCAACAATAAATGCATCTATTCTCACAGTTCATTGCACACGGGGTCATCTCCATACATCGATGGGTAGAAATTCCATAAAATTTGTGTTTATAGCAAGTAGCTTCATCTGAAAATGATTTTTTAGTCCAGTGACATAGTTCTACTGCCGAATGATTAGAGACGCCATATTTAGCTTTGTTTAACTTTTGTTTTATAGAAGGTGTGATTTGAATTAAATTATCATCAGAATAATTATGAGAATATATTTCACCAGAACAGCTCATTTTATATTTGAATACAAATACAAATATAAGTTTTAAAATAAAAAAAGAAAATTGGATGTTAAATGTCCAATTTTTTTCTATCCTTGTCTATTCAAATTAATAGTCTTTTGTCAACCTTAAAACCAATTTTTTTATAAAAGAGAATTAACATATAACAAATTGAAAATTGTAATTTTATATCAAATCTAGGATATA
>JBBRRG010000140.1:0-2943 GCA_038200895.1 Candidatus Nitrosocosmicus sp.
TGGATAAATTTTATTATTTCTATAATCTATTCTATATCTTAGTAAATCAGAAGATATCATTCTATATCTACATAATATTATGGTGAAAACTTAAAATAACTTTTATGTTGTTCTGTTTAGCCTCGTTTATGTATATGTACAACATGAGGTTGTTATTCTATGTCTCATGTGAGTCCTTTTTTAATTCCGGTATTTCTTTTATTACTGGTATATGTTTCACTGGTATCTGATGAAATGATTTCAATAAGCTCAGCTACATCTTCTCTATTATTCTTTGGCCTTAATAATCTTCCCAATCTTTGCACAAACTCTCTTTTACTTCCAGTGCCGCTTAGTATTATACCTGTATTTGCATCTGGAATATCTGTACCTTCATCCAGAACCTTAGTCGTGGTTATAATTCTGTATCTTCCTTTTTTGAACCCTTCTAATATTTCATTTCTTTCTTCATTTTTTGTTCTATGCGTTATCACTGGGATTAAAAATCGATTTGAAATAGTATATGCGAGCTTAGTATGTATAGTAAAAATTATTATTTTTTTTTTATCTAAATCCTTTTCGTTTAATATTTTTTCTAATTCTAAAATTTTAGCCTTGCTGTTTAAAGCTATTTCTAAAGCCTCATTTCTAAGCAATAATGCTTTTCTTAGTTTGCTGTTATTAGATGAAAGAATGATTAACTTTTCTAATTTAATTGGATAAAATATTTTGCAATCTTTTAATATTTTTCTGTATTCTTCAATTTTATTGTTATACTGTATTACTTCCTCAGGCAACATCTTTATTGTTCGTTTTTTTAATACAAAATTTGCTAAATAGTTTTTTTCAGCCAATTGATAAAAATCTTTTTTATATATTATATCACCTATTAATTTAAAAAGTATTATGTGTCTTCCATCTTCCCTTTCTATTGTGGCTGTTAGACCTAATCTATATGGAGAAATAAAGTGTTCGCCTATTAAACTATATTTTTCAGAGGCTAAGTGATGCGCCTCATCAAAAATTAAGAATTTAAATTTATTACCTAGAAAAGAAGATTTTAAATATGCTGATTCATAAGTCGTTACTGTTATCATTTTTATATCTTCATGTCCTCCTCCCAACATTCCTATCAAAGTTGTATCTTTCAAAATCTTTTTTATGGATTCAAACCATTGTTCCATTAAATTTAATGTGGGTACTATGATCATTGTAGATGAATTAGTATCTGTGATTGCTTTTAGCGCAATCATTGTTTTACCTGCTCCGGTAGGCAAAATTATACAGCCTCTTTTGTTATGTGCAATCCAATTTTCAAGCGCTTCTTTCTGATAATCTCTTAAAATATCTATATCATTAACATTATTTTGGATTTGATAAACTAGATAGTCATTTACTTGATCTTTAAATTTTATATTATTTATTTCTAAAAAATTAGTTATATCCTTATAATATCTACCAAGAGCTCTGTTTTTTTTTATTCGAGGATCATAAACTGAAAATGGAAATCTTATGTCACTATCTATTACTATTGTTCCTTTATCGTATTTTAGTTCAATAGGTTTATTATTCTTATATATATATTATTATTCATGTTATTTATTTAAATATATTTTTCCTCTTTGGCTATGTATTTTGTGTTATAGATACCATTATAATGGTGATTTAGTGTATATTTAATGAAAGGAAACATGTCTAGTGGAGAAAAATTAGGTCAATTTTTAGAAGAAGGTAAAGACTGGGAACGTAAACCGACCAATATATCTGGTATTTTCTTATTTAAACTTCCTGAATATCGTGGACGGCCTGCCTCGCTTGCCATAGAAATCAATCCATTAAATGCAAATGGATCTCCATCAAAAAAAAGAGGCATTGTTATCAAATCATCAGATGAACTTAATTCGATTTTGGGGTTAATTACCAATTCAAAAGTTTTACAACTCGCTAAATCCATCGATGAGGTTAATCCTGAAAGAAAACCATTTATGAAAAATGAATCTAACGAAGTATTTGAAATATAAAAAAAAGCCTTCATAATATATTAACATTTAATCATAATATAATTTTAATTACAAATTTGGATCAAAAATATTTTAGTCATCCGTTATTGAGGGATAGTTCTCTTTTATTTAGACAATATCAAAATACTATATTACAAAAAACATTATATAAAAATTCTTTAATTGTTGTTCCAACATCTTTGGGAAAAACTGTTATTACATTATTAATTTGTGTTAATATTTTATTTAACTGGAAGAAGTCAAAAATCTTAATTCTTGCTCCAACACGTCCACTCGTACATCAACATATTGATTTATTTAAACGATTTACTGTGCTTGGAAATATATGTTTTGCATTAACGGGAAAAATATCTCCCGATATCCGTAAAACAATTTGGAAATCTAGATTTATTAGAATATATTTTGCTATACCTGAACTTGTAAGAAATGACCTTGAGAACAATCTTTTAAAAAAAGATGAGTTTTTTTTAGTAGTTTTTGATGAGGCGCATCGAGCTGTTAAGGATTATAGTTATACTTCAATATCAAAAAAATTTTACGGCAATAATGATTTTCACAAAATACCTATGTTTCTTGCACTATCTGCAAGTCCAGGGTATAATAAAGAAAAGATTCAGGAAATTTGTTCCAGTCTTTATATCGAACAAATTATTGTAAAATCTGAAGACGATGAAGATGTTTTGCCATATGTGTATAATATCGACATAAAACATATACATGTTGATTTAGATGATAAACATACAGAAATATCATTTATTATTCAGTCTTTGATAGATGAAAAATTGAAATGGTTAATTGCTAATAATTTTCTTAAAAAGAAGAAAATAGAGAACGTTTATAGAAAAGATTTACTTAATTTAGGAAATTATCTTAAATCTAAAATAAAGGACTCTAATGATAAAAATTTTTTTTTGTATGCTGCTTTAAAATACCAGTCTATGTC
>JBBRRG010000141.1:0-2919 GCA_038200895.1 Candidatus Nitrosocosmicus sp.
AATCTACTGTTGATGTATTGTTTAAAATTAATGGATAAAGAGTATTGGCTATGTCTTCTGTTCTTACAGTTTTTAATACAAGTAATGAATATGTTACTATAAAAATAAACCATCCTAATGTGATTTGGTTTATTTTGTCTTGCTCAAATCGATTTATTAAATGCGATGTATACTTGGAAGTTGAAAGCTGAAGAGTTATCAATGTAACAGAATACGCTACACCTAATATTGTAGCCCAACCCGAAGAAATATTGGAAAGTATGCTTCTTGCAGCATTAGCACTACCAGTAAATATTAGAGGTCCTATATAAGGAAGGTTAATTGAAATTTTATCTGATATTATTTTATCAATTGCAGAAGTAATAATAAATAGAAATACTGCAAATAAACTAAAAATAACAGGATAAAATAGAATTGACTGTTGAAAGACTAAAATCTTTAATTTTATTTTGGAAAACAAGGAATTAAGACTATTAAAAAGTTGGAATATCAAAGGATTAATTAACATATTTATTAATATTAATAAGCATTTTTATATTGTCAAGAGCGTTATTCAATTAAGAAATATTTTTATTATTAAATGTGCTTTGCGAAATAATTTTCGGTGCTGTTAACTTAATATGCTAATTTCTCCATTGTATTAGTCAATAAATAGATTAAGCCATTGTTTTACATGTTTTAATTACATTTCTTTTTTCTTCTATGGCATGGAAAGTAATCATCAAATCCTTCTACTCCATCCTTTATGTACTGCATTATGCTCTGTTGCATAACTAGCTGTTCTTAGATCACATCTACCCTAGTTAAGCCAATCTTCTAAACAAGATACAAAGATTCCTTCATCATCATTTCTTTTACCATGTTTTGAAATTTAGTAGCCATTAGATCTCTTGCATAATTAGCGTCATTAGAAAAATTTCTATAACCATGTCCTTAAGTAGACGAATTTAGCAATAATGTTTGTAAATCTTATCCAAACTCATTAATAATTTGCAAAATTTTGATACCCGTCTAATTATGCAAGAGATCTACTGTTTACCCATAAATAAAAATATTTACAGAATTGACATTAATTGTTTATTCTAAGAATGTACCACAATTCTTTTTATTCTCTTTATTATAATAATATCTGCAGTGCAATAATTGGCAAAAGTGGAACTCCATTATCAAGCCGGATAGTGCCTAAATGAAACCCAGATATACCAAGAAATCTGATATAATTGGGAGTTTGTGTCGTTGAGGTAAGAGGAGATACACGCACAATGATTAGCTAGCTAATGTACTTTTTAATTACTAATCATTATCGAATCTTCCTTCAATGAATTATTAAATAATAATTCAATGTATCGTCATAAATATAGATTTTAATGACTAATATTGAATCATTACTATGGTATTGGTTTCAGTTGATAAAAGAATTAGTTTTTTTATACTCTAAGATATCCAAAAAACTACAAAGATAATATGATACGCCGGAATTTTAAAAAAATATTAATTATACTTGTCAATTTTAGTTTTTTGTTCCTTAGATATAGTAATCGGTAGTAAAATACTCATAGGTTGATTAGATAATAATATTTACCAAATTAATAATGTGAAATAACAAAAATTATTATAAAGTTGAGCATATTGATATTTTAATTACTTTGCTTTGTTTTGTTATTGTACCAATTACCTTTTAAATTACCTTTCTTTAATTATTATATTATTGCTAAAAAAGGATGATAAAAATGGTGAAAATAATAGGTATTATGAATATGTTCAAAATTTTTTAAATAATAAAACCAATCTTTTTCTAGTCTTAGCAATCACATTTACTTCTATTATTTTTTATCCGTTAATTATTCCGCATTTATACCATCCTTCGATGATTTTCCATATTTCTATTCACATTCTGAGTCTGAACTTGGCCATCTTTCTAACCTTTATTTCTATACTTTCATTTAAAAAAACAAAAAGTAAAAAAATTTTGCTTACTTCTTTGAGTTTTAGTCTAATGCTAGTAGTGGAATTTTTATATTTGTTGCAATCGACCGATCTACTTGGAGACTATCATATACCTTATATTGAAGTAGAAATGCCACATATGTTGTTATTATTCATGTTGTCTTTGTTTGCTATTGGAGTAATTAAGATTGAGAGAAGATGAGTTATAATAATATTTTAGATTTAGGAAAATTAAAAAAAGAAAATAGTGGTAAAAAGACGTTACTATTAAAACTTATTGATCTTTCGCCAGGAATACGATATAGAGAATTATTGCGTATAACCAATTTAAATAATGGGACACTTTCACATCATCTTTCTTCCTTAGAAAAAGGTTCAACCATTAAGGTTGTGAGGCCAAAAAACAGTAATATTACTCGATATTATCCCGCATCTACTCCTACCGAAGAAACAATAATTTTAGGATATTTGAAAATAAAAACAACAAAAGAAATAATCATAAAATTACTAGAACGAAAATGTTGTACATTTAACGAATTGGTTTCGTATATTAATAAGGCACCATCAACTACATCTTGGAACCTGAAAAGACTATTGGATTCTGAAGTAATAATAAGACGCAGAGGAATTGAACTTTCAGAGTATTTACTCAAAAATCCAATAGAATTAGAAAAATTACTTAAAAAAACTAATATCACACTTTTGGATAGAAGCGTTGTTAATTATACTTCCTTGATTGAGGATTTATAATTTAGTATTTTCCTTTACTTGATGACTTGATTTCCTATATATAATAAAGATTTTTTTATTTTAATTTGTTTTGCATTTTTTAAAAAAATTCATCTATATATATTTTATTTAAATGAGAAATAATGATGACGATTGAATTAGTCATGGTATTGTTATACCTTTTTAAAAACACATCTTATTTTCGCTAATATGATTTATTATAAATAAAATATGAAACTTCCT
>JBBRRG010000142.1:0-2871 GCA_038200895.1 Candidatus Nitrosocosmicus sp.
TTTAACAGAAACATTGATTTGAAAGTAGAAAAAAAATGTATTAACCCTTCATGTGGACTAACCTATTCCATAGATAATGATATTTATCGCTGCTCATGTGGTTATCTACTTGATATTGAATATTCCACATCTCCTGATAAATCATTAATCGATATCTTTTTCCAGAGACGAAATCATGGCGGGAATATCTTTAATGAAAGTGGAGTTTGGCGATTCAGAGAGCTAATAAATTTTCTAAATATTGATACAGATGATGTCGATGAATATTCTAAATATTTTGTTTCTTTAGATGGTTCTGAAGGGAGATTATCTAGGCCATATAAGATGAGTAAAGTTGCTAAATATGTTAATCTACCTAGTGATAATCTTTTTCTTCAACCTGAAGGATATAATCCTAGCGGATCCTTTAAAGATAACGGTATGGCTGCAGCAGTAACACATGCAAAGTTATTGTCAGTTAAAAAATTAATTTGTGCATCCACCGGCAATACTTCTGCCTCAGCTGCTATGTATGCTTCTAATGAAGATTTAGACTGTGACGTCTACATACCAAAAGGTGAAATTGCCCCTGGAAAATTAGGACAAGCATTTCAATTTGGAGCTCAGGTGATTCAGGTTGATGGCAATTTTGATGATGCACTTGCAAAATCATTGGATATAGCTACAAAAGAAGGAGGTTATACTGTAAATTCTTTAAATCCTTTTAGACTTGAAGGACAAAAAACTATTGTCTTCCGGATTCTAGAACATTTGAAATGGAATCCGCCCGATTGGATAGTTTATCCTGGGGGAGCTCTTGGAAATATATCAAGTTGTGGAAAAGCCTTGATTGACCTTTACAAGTGGGGATGGATAAAAAAGATTCCTCGAGTTTTAGTTGTTAATGCAGCAGGAGCTAATACTTTTTATGAATTAGTAAATGGCTTATTTGAAAATACGAAACTGCAATGGAATAATGGAAAACCTGATATTGTTTTAATTGAAAAATATTATGAAAAACAGAAAAAAGATAAACGTTTTCCCAAAACTCCAGCTACTGCCATACAAATTGGAAAACCGGCAAATATAATCAAAGCATTGAGAACTTTAGAATTTACAAATGGGATTGTAGAACAAGTTGAAGATGAATCTATGATGGATGGTATGTCTGTAGTTGGTTTAAATGGATTTGACTGTGAGATGGCATCAGGTTCTGTTCCTGCAGGAATTATGAAATTAAGAAGAAAAGAAATTATTCAAAAGGATGATGTAGTTGTAGGAGTATTAACAGGACGACAGAAAGATCCATCTATGATAATAAAATATCATTCTGATAAATCAAATAAATTTGCAATACCTCCAAGGGATTTATAATTATATGTTCTAGACGCCACTCTTTAGTTATTGTTATTTGAAGTCATCTTCTAATTTTTTTTTTCGAAGCTACTTAATGATGATAATATTGCATTTGATTTATCTTCTGTTTCTTTATATTCCTTCTCAGGGATGGAATCTATTACTATTCCAGCACCAGATTGATTATATCCTTTATTTTTATTGATAAAAAGTGACCGAATCGTAATGGCAAAATCACATGATTTATTAAAAGAAAAATAACCGATTGCACCTGCATATGGCCCTCTGCTTTCTGGTTCTAACTCATTAATTATTTCCATTGATCTAACCTTTGGGGCTCCTGAAACAGTTCCTGCAGGAAATACCGCTCTGAATGCATCAAATACACTATATTTGTTATCTAGATCACCCACAATATGAGAGACGATGTGTTGAATATGACTAAATTGTTTTACACTCATAAGTTCATCTGTATATACTGTTCCAAATTTGCAGACTTTTCCTAAATCATTTCTTGCCAAGTCCACTAACATTGTATGTTCTGCAATTTCTTTTTCATCGTTGAGCATTTCTTTTTTTAATTCTTCCGTTTTATGTTTGTCGATAGATACAGGCCTCGATCCTGCTATTGGGTATGTTTCAATTTTATTGTTAGTAATTCTAAGTAACATCTCTGGACTCGAGCCAATAAGTATATGTTCATTTAATTGGAAAAAAAACATATAGGGTGATGGATTAATTTTTCGAAGATTTTGATAGAGAAATAGCGGATTTCCATTACAAATAAACTTTATTTTCTTTGATAAGACAGTTTGGAAAATATCCCCGTCATTAAGATATTTCTTCACCTTTTTCACCTTTTTCACAAATTCTTTTTTCTCAATATTTCTACTTAAATTACTAAATGTAAATGCGGGAGTTTTTTTATATTTATTATGACTGCTATTGTTTAATTTCTTTTCAATATTTTGTAATCTTGAATCTTTATAATAAAAGTATTCTAATTTGTTTTTATCATGATCATATATTATTCCATCCGTATATAGACCAAATTCCATAAGAGGAAAATATTTGTTATTTTTTACATGAATATCTTCCCAATATTTAATTGATTCATAATTGATATACCCTACCAAGCCACCGACGTACCGATAATCCTTATTTTTAACTGAAGCGAAAAATTCATTAAAATTGTTTAAGGGATCAATAATAGGGATATTCTCGATAATTTTTTCTTTTTTAAAAACTAGTAACTTTTTTGAAAGACATTTTATTTTATATTTTGGTTCAAAACCAATAATTGAAGATTTGATTAATTCCTTGGGTCCCTCTAGAGATTCGAAAATAAAAATATCCTTGTAAGTGGAGTATAATTTTTCAAAGATTTCAAAAGGGTTTAATTTAGTATTGAGATTTTCAAATATGGGTTCTCCTTGTATATCAAAAATTGTTTTTAATTTATTACTCAAATAAAGATCTCCTATCTATCTTAAATCCTCTAAATTATCTTCATTATAAGTACCTTTAACAGACAAA
>JBBRRG010000143.1:0-2856 GCA_038200895.1 Candidatus Nitrosocosmicus sp.
AATCACGAACTTTTATCATATAATGGACAAAGCCAAGTATACATAGCAGAAGATAGTGGATTTAATTTATTGGAAACAATTTGTAAAGAGAAAAGAAACTGCTATGTCTAATAGTGAAGATATTGTAATTGCCATAGAATAAGTTTATTTCTAAAATATAAGATACCTTCTATGGAAATAATAATGCCAAATATTTTGTATCATATGTAAAATATTTTCTAAATAATTCAGAATTAGGAATAAATACCGATATACACACTAATGCATTTGGCCTATGCAAAATAGATATTTATCTTGAAAGTTAAAATAAACTGAAACAAATAATAAAAGTAATTGAACCCATTTACATACCCAAATCAAACCCCCTTGGGCCCATCAATAGTAATATTCAAATAATTTTCTTGTTCACTTTTAGTAGGAGAATAACCTGTCCTTCTGTGTTGGCATCGCCGGGAGATACCGTCATAGCTAACATAATAAAGGTAACCAGTTCAACATATATGTGGAATTCTCTCAACCTAGAAAAATCAAATTGGAGGTAGTCTAATGATTGAATGTACGTTTTCGTTGATACACTAAATATTGATACCCTTTTTCCTTTTTCAGGATAATCTATTCCATATGGATACCACCATTGTTAGGCATATTGTAAAGTTGTTCCTTAATCTGTTTGAAACTCAAGTCGTCCATCAGATATTCCTTGAAAGGTAATTGCCTGTTTTGCAATTAATGCAATACTCTGATATTCAGGTAACAAGTATGTAATAACCGGCTTCAATTTTATCTTTTTAGTCAAAGATGATAGTGAAGACAAAAAAGTCCAATAATCCAAATCAAGATCTGTTAAATATTCTCCATAATAGAATCCATAATATCCTAGTTCTTCTGCAAATATGCATCTGTCTTTAATTTTATTATAATCCGTTCCCCAAATTTCAAAACAAAATAATGGTGCATCAGTCAAAGAATATATTTGAAAATATATCTATCCATATAAGAGCACCTTATTATATTTGATCAAGCAATAGAAACAACATAACATTCAAGAATATTTTTTATTAGTTGTTGTTTTGATTTGATAATCCTTAGTTTTTATTTACAAATATTCTAGCTTTTTTTTTCAAAGTAATAGGATTTTAAAACTGTTTTATCAATATTGTAAGAGCATAGTCATCACAATTTGCAATGTTCAAATAGTAGATAGATTTCTTTTTATTTGTTATGAATCAGATCAGAATTTTTACAGCTAGTAATCAGATATCAGTTATGGAGGAGGTTAACGAATTTCTTAAAGACCTTGAACAAAATAAATTAATTGATATAAAGTATTCTATGGTGGTTAAAGGTAATGAAATTTTCTATTCGGCTATGATGATGTATGAGGAAGATGAGAATACTGACGGCGAAAACTTTGATACATTAGAATAAATTATAAAATTTAAATTATTTTCGCCTATATTTCTCCAAAAGGTTTTCAATATTTGGAATCTCTTTTTCTTGTAAACATTTTGGATTTCTCATTCTTCTCTCTCTATTGTAATCATATCCGTTGCATTAAAATTATCAGAAATATCTAATTCTTTTCTTACTTTATTCTAATCCAATCTTTGGATTCTTCACTCGATCAACCATCTTTATGTTACTTTTGCAGCCTTATTCAATCAGATATATCTATATTTAAGGGATATGTTATTGAAGGTATTCGATTGAATTTTAAATTCTTTATTGAAATTATACAAACAGGGAAATTGTATCTTAGTTCATTTCTTATTATTTTTCTATCAACAAGTTATACAAAATCCAATATTCACAAGAAATTGAATTATCAGGGTAGGAGATATTAAATATGTTTCAAGTTTGTAAATAGATTTATACCAATTTTTCTCCTCGGTAAAAACCAGTTTGTAAAGGCAGTTATCAAAATTTGCGATAGTTAATACATCATTCATAGGGATATTACCTTGGGGTATTTAGCTTTTTTTTCAAATGCTGTTCTACGTTTCCATTGTGCATATTTTATTACCTTTGTAACATCCAAACTTTTATAGATATATCCAGATACGAATCTTATTCTATATCCATTGTTTCCTAAGTAGTCTCTATAAGCGGATCAACAAGTCTTTGTTGATTTTGAAGATCAGCACTAAAAATATTTACCAAAGTTATAATATTGCTGTTTTTATGTATAAAAGTTATTTATTTTTACCAAGAACAATATATTTTTTAAAAAAAATAATCATTCAAACTCTCACTTCTATTCCTCCTATGATACAGTTTAACTATATTACAACGAAAAGTCTACTTTTATGATACTAACTTTCTCGGCAAATAAGTTTTTAAATAATTTGAATAAATATATCCATATCGATTTTCAATGCTTTTACTGTCTTAACTATTAATATAATTAATAATAGAAATTGGTTGTGGATATTCATACAACAAATAATATGTATTTATAAAATAAACAATTTAATACTACAATAGCATTTAGTAAAGGTTGTCTCAATACTCATCAGAAATTTCCAAATGTCTAGCAAATTGGGGAAAACAAGCAGAAGAATGCAAAGGTGATACACATTGTCTTGAAGACTGCTCAAAAGATTTAAGAAAATGTTTGGATATTGTGTTCCCCCCTTCAACAAAGACAGAATTTGAAAGTGATAAGATTAATTATATGATGTCTACGGTCTTCTTTCTCTCAAATAGACTAGCAAAAGCGACTATAGGGTTATCAGAATTTGATAAAGCAATGGAAGAATTTGAAAGAATAGGAAAACAGAGTCAAGATAGCGATGAATTTAAAAGTGTTTACGAGAATAAGAAAAAAGAATTAAATGAAATTTTGGCAAAGTATTT
>JBBRRG010000144.1:0-2852 GCA_038200895.1 Candidatus Nitrosocosmicus sp.
GAATATTTTCAGTTTATTATTATATTATTATCTGTATCTAACATGACAACATTTCTTGTTATGGTCGTTTTCTTTGAGCAATTGTCTATATTCTACTGTTTTCTTTCTAAACCTATAAAATTAAAGAATTTATTTAACCTCATCATGTATTTTTTCTCTTGTTGCGATCTATTTTACCGTAAACAGATACAGCGACCAAATTTCCAAAATCTACATTATCCTTATTTTTATTTTTACTATCATTATATTGTTCTACCAATACTTTTTTTACACCTTATTTTCGTAGAACCTAAGAGCCTTTATAATAATGGACGCCAGGGTATAATAATAGATATATCATGAACCTGTTTTAAAAGAATCATTTTATTACGGGAATTAAAGAAATATCTGTGGTTTGAATGAAAGTCGAGTAATACAAATTTTAGGCAGGCAAGATTATATTGTCAATCTTTTATAATATAATTTTTAAAGATTTTTGTTTAAATTAAATCATTGGATAATAGATTACAAATAAAAGATACAAGCACTCCACAAAAGGAAACTGTCCTAGTTATGCAAGGAGGTGGCTCTTTAGGTGCATATGAGTGTGGCGTTTATAAAACTTTAGAAAAACATGATATAAAATTAGATATCGTGGCAGGTACCTCTATTGGAGCTATTAATGCAGCTATAATAAGCGGAAGTAAAGGTTCATCTCCTTCAAAAACCCTTGAAGAGTTTTGGCTTGCAATATCTCAAAATATATTTCCTTCTTTACTACCTGATGATATAAGATCCGTTTTCTCTTCTATGTTTGCATCATATTATGGTAACAAGAATGCATTTGAACCTATTTGGTATTCATCTACTTTCTTCACCTATTATCCTTTTTTTAGTGAAAATGCAAAAATCCCTCCTCATCTATATGAAATAAGGCCTTTAAGAGATACTTTGAGCAAATTCATAGATTTTGATAAAATAAATTATTATTATAAAAATAACAGTGTTAATGAATCTATATTAAATAAAGATGCAGGAAAAAGAAGAATAACTCCAAGACTTATTATGTCTTCAACAGATATACAAAAAAGCGAGCCAGTTACATTTGATAGTGATACTATAACTATAGATGCAGATCATATTGTTGCCTGTGCTGGATTTCCATTTTATGGTATATCTTGGACAGAAAAAGATGGAAGGTATTTGTGGGATGGAAGCTTGCTAAGCAATACTCCATTGAGAGAAGTAATAGATGCTTCTCCAAAAAACCATAAAATAGTATACATCGTTAATCTTTTTCCAAAAAATCAAAAAGAACTTCCAACAAATATGTTTGACATTTGGCACAGAGCAAGGGACATAATTCATACTGATAAAACTGAACATAATATTCACATGTCAAAGGTAATATCAAAACATCTAGAGGTCATGAAAGATATGCATGATCTCTTAAATAATGTCCATATTGATGAAAGCAAGAAGGATCTTTTCTTTAAAGTAGAAAAAGAGTATCACAAACTGGCCACAGACAGAGGAGCAATAATTGAAGAGATAACAAAAATAGAACGGGAAGAAGAAGAAACACATTTTATCTTTGAAGACGCGGATTTTTCAATAAAGACAATAAAGAAATTGATAAAACAAGGCGAAGATGATGCTGAAGAGGCTTTACAAAACAAAAGAAAAAAATAGAGATGAAAACTTAATTCTAAAATTATTTATTTCTTTAAAAAATGAGGTGAATAATTTCTATTATCACATCAAGTTTGAAATATTAGTACAAAAATTATCCAGATATTTCTACTCATGATACTAGTTTTGTATAACATATATAAGCTCCATGACGAAATAGATTCAAACAATTATCTAAAGAAATACTTTTTAAATTGCATAATTTTAGATAATCCAAAATATTTTATATGACAAAAAATCGTGTTACATTTTGCAAACTTTATTTAAGATTCTTTTGACCTAGCATTTGAATTTATATTATTATCTTTTTAGTTTGGGTTCCTTAGGTAACGTTCACGCATCAATTTTATAATATCTACGTTTTTACTAGGATGAGAAAAAAATTCATCTGTAATTTTAGATAATTCCTTTATACCAATGGGATTATTCGATGGAAGTTTTTTATTCGCTTCGATAAGCTCCTTTTCCTGCACAGTTTTTTTTAATCTTAGATCGGAATTTTCATTTTCCGCATCTATCAAATCTTTTATTAGCCACGATTTCTCTTTTTCTTTATTTTGTAACATATATTCTAGTTTCTGTATTTTATCGATGAGAGGTCTGTTTAATCTATAATCTTTTAAATCTTGTATGGTTAAATCATATTCTTCAATTATTTGTTTAATTTGTCTTTGTTTTATTGCTATTTCTTTGTCAAGATCGGTTAATTGCTTTATCTTTTGATTAGTAAATGCAGGGATATTAAAAATAGAAATACTAAAATTGTTAGCTAAATTTGAAACCTTCTCTATTTTGGATATAAATTCTATTTGGCTCACTTTCTGTTTAAAACAATGAATATTATCTCTTCGATTAAGGCTTCTACCTTTTCTTCTGATAGTTCCAATCTTTCAAGCACTTTTTTTAATCTAACTGTTGAAGCAAAATAATTCATTTCGCGGTTTTCCTTTTTTATTTTTAAAGCAAGTGCTCTCATTAAATCAATATCGGCCATATTGTTCCTGGCTTGCTGAATTATACTTGTCACAGTGCCTGCACCAATGCCATTATTTTGAGCTATTTTGTCACGAGAAAGTCCTTGAATCCATTCTTTTATTACTTTTACTTTTATCGAGTACGGAGCAGGAGGACCCATTTATCTTTTTTTTACAATATTATTATAAGGAAATGTATTTAAAAGA
>JBBRRG010000145.1:0-2818 GCA_038200895.1 Candidatus Nitrosocosmicus sp.
GTAATGTTACCTGGACCAACCAATGTTCCAAATAGAGTTATGAATGCAATGCTGGCTCCAATTATAAACCATAGGAGTGATGATTTTAGAACACTTTACAAATCAATTATTGAAAAAACTCAAAAACTGTTCCAAACCGAAGGTGATATAGTATTATTATCTGCTTCAGGTACCGGTGCTGTAGAGTCCTCTGTTGTTAATCTTATAAAAAAAGGTGATAAAGCTGTAATTCCAGTAAATGGGGAATTTAGCACTCGCTTAGCAGATTTAATTGATAGTTGGGGAGGTCAAGCAATAAGAATCCAATCCGAATTTGGTGAAAATCCTCCTTACGAAAAATTTGAACAAGTATTTGATGAACACAAGGATATAAAAGCACTCTATGCGGTTTATAATGAAACATCTACGGGAACAACAATTCGCTATATGGACAAGCTGGGAGATCTGTGTACCAAGCAAGGTTGTTTCTATATTGCAGACTGTGTTTCTATTTTAGGAGGCGACGAATTACCAACTGACAAGTGGAATATTGATATATGCATTACTGCATCCCAAAAAGCCATAGCTGCTCCACCGGGTGTATCGCCAATATCTGTCAGTCCAAAAGCTAAAAAATATATTCAAGATAATACTTCGCCTATATTATACCTTAATTTAAAAAGATATTTCAAATTTTACCAAGAACATTTTGAAACACCTTTTACACCTGCATTACCTCTTTGTTATGCTTATAATGAGGCCTTAGATATGATCCTTGAAGAGGGGTTGGAGAGACGTATCGCAAGACATAGACAATGTGCTGATGCGTTTTATTCTGGATTGGGTTCTATGGGTCTAACTCCTTTTGCTAAACCTGATGCAAGAAGCAACGTAGTACTGGCTGTAAATTATCTACCTGGTATTGATGATAAGAAATTCAGAGATCTTTTATCAAATGAATTCAAAGTGTTGGTAGCTGGTGGTTTTGGCAACTTGAAAGGCAAGGTGTTTAGGATAGGATCGATGGGGGAAGTAAATAAATATCATGTACTGAGAACCTTGTCCTCAATAGAATCATCTTTGAAAATATTGGGATTTAATGTTCCATCTGATTCTCTAAACAAAGCTATGGAAAAGTTTTAATTATTATATTTATTATTTTTTTATATTTTATTTTTTAAAGTTACAAATATCTATCTCACTCATTTCCTCCTTTCTCTTATACAAAAAGGGATTCTAATAATCGACTTAATACCAAATGATTTACAATCTTTAAATTGAAAATTCAAATAGAAAAATTAAGAAATAAATAAATTTATCCATATTAATTTTTTTATATTTATATAAAAATCTTTTAAAAGGACTAGAAAATGTTTTATAAATAATTCATTCCTTTGTTCTATGCGATTTTTGTCAAACTTAATATATGGAAAATTGGTAGCGATTTTTATGACTTTAGAAAAAGGTTCTCTTATTCTGTTAGATTATACTGCTAAGATTAAAGATACTAATGAAATTTTTGAAACAACTAGGGAAAATGATGTAAAAAATTCTGAAGACTTTGATCCATCTAGAAAATATGAACCTAGATTATTAGGTGTAGGTGAAGGCTGGGTATTGAAAGGTCTTGATGATGCATTACTTAATACAAACATGGACGAACCTTTAAATATTGAAATTCCACCTGACAAAGCCTTTGGAGAACGAGATCCATCTAAAATACGAATGATTCCATTGCGTAAGTTAGGTGAAAAAGCTAATGAAGTAGGAGTTGGTGACGTTATAGAACTGGATGAGCGAATGGGAATTGTACGTTTTATTGGTTCAGGCCGTGTGCAGGTTGATTTCAATCACAAATATGCTGGAAGAACTTTAATCTATAATGCTATTATTGTAAAAAAAATAGAAACTGATGATGAAAAAATTGCTAGTCTTATTAGGCGTAGACTACCTATCGATCCCACCGATATACATTTTGAAAAAAAAGACTCTGAACTTGAAATTAGTGTTCCTGAAAAAATATTTCTTTTAGATGGACTTCAAATAATAAAAAGAGGAATTGTTGGCGATATCTCTAAATTTGTGCCCGGATTTCAAAGTATTGTTTTCATGGAAAAATATCCTAATTCAAATAATATTACTTCTTCAAAAAATACTGACGATGTTGTTAATACTGATAATAAAAATGGAGATTCTTCACATCATGAGGATTCTGAACAAAAAAAGACCGAAATCAATGATACTGCTGATACTGTTACTGCTACTGAAAATATTTCTAAACCAAAAGAAACAGGAAAAAAGGAATCTAAAAAGAGCACCAATTAGTTTATTCAATAGCAATCTGAAATATTTTATACTTCTTCTTGAAAATTTCTTATCAACTAATTATATAATTAATTAGTGGTTATTATTAGATTAAATGATTTAATATTGTACCTTAGATAATTCCTACTTCTTCAATTAAATTCTCAACCTGGTTTTTATCAAAATTGATTTTGTTAAGAATAGTATATCTTTCTGGTCTTATCTTTTTTGCAAGATAAAATGCCTGAATCAGCTCATCCTTATCTACGTTAATTTCTTTGGCTGTAGTAGGAGCGCCTAGAATTTCAAGAGCATTTTTTATTTCATTCCAATTTAATTTATGAAGTTTTGCCATTATTATTGTTCCTATTCCAACTCTTTCGCCATGCAGGCCGCATTTACCATTTGTAATATGCTCTAAAGCATGACTGAATAAATGCTCTGAGCCAGAACATGGCCTACTACTTCCTGCAATTCCTGCAGCAACTCCCGAACTTATTAAACCCTCTACTATTGTCCTTGTTATTTGTTTATC
>JBBRRG010000146.1:0-2799 GCA_038200895.1 Candidatus Nitrosocosmicus sp.
TGTACATATACATAAACGAGGCTAAACAGAACAACATAAAAGTTATTTTAAGTTTTCACCATAATATTATGTAGATATAGAATGATATCTTCTGATTTACTAAGATATAGAATAGATTATAGAAATAATAAAATTTATCCATTGTTATGTTCTATTGACAATAACAGCTCAGAATATCAATTAGCCAAAAAAATTATAGAAATTTTTGATGAGTGTTATTTGAATAGGAACAGTAAGGATATATTAAACTATAAAATTAAACTATTAGAATATTCGGAGAAAGATTATAAACTGATAAGAGGACTATATTCTATTTTAGAAAAAAAATGCGTATTTAAGCCATTATTCGAAAACGAAAAAAATATAAATTTACAGAGTTCCGATACTTTAAAAGAAATAATAACAAAATTAACTCCAACAGATATAAGAAGAATGGTTTTCCAAGAATCTGCGTTAAATAATATAGCCGTTACTGATAATAAAAGATACGAGATATTAAATAAAGTATCCTTCAAATTAAATACAAATATGGAAACAATAAGAATGTTAATGTGGTCGGATTTAGAAGAAAATACAACGATATACAATTATAATCATCTAGATCCCAAATTATTATTGCTTTATTACAACATTTCACTTATTCAAACTTTACTTTTTAACTGCCTCAGAATAGAGATTAAAATAAATTCAATGAAAAGTGTGGGTTTACTATGGAAAGGAATTTTGAGAGAGATCAAAAGACTCGGATTAATGTATTGGCTTGAAATAGACACCAATAATACAAACAATAATAATAAAAATGATATAATTTGTACAGTTGAAGGACCTTTAACTATAATAAAACTTACAGAAAAATATGGAAACTCGATAGCAAAACTTGTTCCTTTAATTTTTAAGGCACCAAATTGGAGTATAAAAGCAGATATTTTACGAATCTCAAGTAGTGGTAATAAGACGACATATAATTTTGAAATCTCAGAACAATCACATTCAGACAAGATATCTACAAAAATCTTAGAAAAAATACAAGAAGATCAGAATAAGCAGCAGACAACGAACTATGAAAAAACATTCAAAGAAAAAAAAGATTTGAGTTATGAAAATACAGTAATAAACAAGGATGAATTCTTTTTTGATAGTGAATTAAATAATAATTACAACACTATCGTATCATACGATAGCAATATAGAGAAAATATTTGCACAAAAATTTGAATTATTTAATACAGGATGGCTAATAGAAAGAGAACCTGAACCACTAATAACAAAATTTAAAACCGCATTTATTTCAGATTTTAATTTATCGAAATATCAAAATAAAGTGCTGGTTGAAATAATAGGATTCTGGACAAAGGAATATTTAGAAAGGAAGATACAAAAAATAATACAAATTATAGAAAATTATAATAGTGATAATTTTTACATGATATTAATAATTAATTTTGAAAATTTGGCCATGTATGAAACAGAGCAGATCTATTCCTTTTCAAGTATAAGAAATAAAAATAATGTGTTAATTATCTCCTATAAAAATGAATATATTTCATTTCAAGAAATAATACCTTTTTTAAAAAGAATTGAAAGAAAATACATTGAACAACATTTTGAAAATTATATAGACAAGAATAAAATAATACAGGAAATTAATATAATTTTAAAAGAATTTAAGAATTCACATAATTTAAAAATTACATTAGAAGATATAAATAAAATCATTGTATTGAATCAAAAGAAGTTAGAATCAAGTTTCAATTTAAAAAAAGTAATGGAAAATAATAATGAATGGAATAATTTGGTAATAGAAAAAATAGTCGAAAATGAACTGATCAAAATTAAAGATGTGGTTTTCAAAAAGGCATTTATCAAAGAAATTTATAAAGGGTTAAATGATAAAAAAATAGATAATTTAAAAGACGCATGTGATTTTCTTTTGGTTAAAAAAATTTCAGAAAAAATTCATATAGATTTACTAATTTCGATGGGATTTGAAATCAATTGGAATGGTCTAGACTATTCAGAATCGAAAATTAACTCTAGGCAATAATAAATTTAAAAGTAAATAAGAAAACAGTTTTAAAATAAGTAATTACTATATATATCCAGTAGCAGATGAATAATAAAAAAAACGTACAAATATCAAAAGGATCGAAAACGAATGAAACTTCATTAAATACTCAAAATAATGTTGAAAAAAAAGACAAATGGTTGAGAAACATTAAAGAAAATTGGAGAAATGTTCAATGTATTTGTGGGAGTAGTTTCCACTTTGATGGAGACATAGATAAGCTTTTTGAATGGGAAAATATTCATCTGCGACATTTTGCTTCCGATTCTGACAATCATTCAATCATCTCTTTTTATCCTACAGATATGATAATATATTATCACTCAAAATCAGGCTATGTAATTGAAAGAAGAAAACACAAAAATCATGAGATAAATGAAATTAACCAATCTTTATTCAATGGGAAAGTCACCTTAACAGGAGTATAATATCAACAACAGGTATTGAAAAATAGATAGTGAATATAAAAAATACAAATATTGTCATCATAGGAGCCGGAATTTTAGGCACAACTTTATCTTATATTATTTCTTCTTTATCCAACTCTAAAATTGTTTTAATTGAACAGGAAAACAAGGTGGGCTTCCATGCTAGCTCTAGAAATACAGGTAAAGTTCATGCACCATTTTTATATAATCCAGAAAAAAAGAAAGTTTTAGCAAAAGCAGCATTATTTGGATATGATTTTTGGAATAATTATTGCAGAGTTAAAAAAATCCGCTTTAAAGAGGATGG
>JBBRRG010000147.1:0-2795 GCA_038200895.1 Candidatus Nitrosocosmicus sp.
ACAAATTGAAAAAATATAACAAGGTATCCGACATAGTATCAGGTTTGATAAATTATAGGATAATGAATCATCTTAACTAGACCAGAACCAATACAAAATCCAGGCTTGGTGTAGATAGTTTCTAATTATGCAAGAGATCTAATATCTTGAGGTTTTTTCTGTATTATTTGGCCTAGTCTTAAATTTTTGTTTTCAGATCTGGATAGATAATATTTGTAAAGGGTATGTTAGTATACGGATTTGGTAGACTTTGATTTTATAGGATGATTAAAGATTCGGTAAATAGGAGATGTAGAATAAACTAAATCTATCTCAGGTCTTTGTAATGTTTTTTTCTGCTGTTTTTGTTTTTGTTGATTATTATGATGGATATAGGGGTTCGTCCACATACATATACATCATATAGATCTAACTATTGAATACACCGAATCACTTCTTTATTTGTAATTAAAGCATCTAATTTAGCATCATGCATCTCATATGGTAAAGAATCAGATATTAACTGGAAGTCATAACAAAGTCCAATTGCAGTGATTTTTTTTTTTGAAACCTTGTTAAAAAATTTATCATAATATCCCTTACCATATCCTACTCTATAACCACACCTATCAAAAACTAAACCAGGAGTAATAACAGTATCCACTTCGCAAATATTTTTTTTATTTAATAAAGGTTCTTTAATATTAAATTTACCCAAGATCAGATCGCTTAAAGCAGTGATTGAAAAAAAAATAAGTTCATCATCTAGTAGTTTTGGAAGACATACAGTCTTTTTCATGAATAAAGATTTATGGATGATTCTAAAAGTTTGAACTTCATTTAAAATTGGATAATATAATCCTAAGGTCCTGCTTTTCGAAAATAAAATTGAATTCAATAAATTTTCCTGAGCAAACCAACTTTTAATAAATACATCATAAGAAGATAGACTGTTTCTTTGCGATAGAAACTTTTTTTTTAAAGTTTCTTTATAATATTTCAATTTACCCAATCGAATTTAATATTTTAGCGGCTTTAACTGTATTTTTTAAAAGCATAGTAATAGTCATTGGTCCAATTCCTCCTGGAACTGGAGTAATATATGCTACTTTTTCTTTAACTTCTTCAAAGTCCACATCTCCTAATAATTTACCTTTAAATCTGCTTGTTCCTATATCAATAACTATAGAGTTCTCTTTTACCATATTCTTAGTTAATTTAAATTTTTGTCTATCACCAACCGCAGTAATGATTATATCAGAGCATTGTAAAAGATGGTCGAGATTTTTTGTATGAGAATGACAAACAATAACGGTAGAATTTTTTTCTAATAATAGAGTAGATAAAGGTTTACCAACTAAATTACTCCTATTTACAATTGAAACAGTAGAGCCATCTAAATCAATATTATAATACCTGAACATTTCCATTACACCCATTGGTGTACACGGTATCAGTTGGGCTCTATTAATAGTCAATAAACCCGAATTTAAAGATGTCAATCCATCAACATCCTTGTTAGGATCAATAAGATTTAAAACATGAAGTTTATCTAAATGTTTACTTAAAGGTAGCTGAATTAATATTCCATGAACCTCTTTGTCATTGTTTAGTTTGTAAATTATATCTGATAATTCCTGCTGTGAAATGTTATTATCTAAACGGTAATCAAGAGTTTTAATTCCTATTAAATTAGCTGTTTTTTGTTTGTTATTTATATAGGATATGGATGGAGGATCTTCTCCAACAAGTATAGTTGCTAAGCATGGATAAATATTATTTTTATATAGCATGGATATTTCATTTTTTAGTTCATTCTTAATAGAATGAGAAACTAATATCCCATCTAGTATTTTGGCTGTCAATATTTTATTAGAAATTTAATCATAGTAGAGTATTTAATTTATCTGAATTATGATTTTGTTTTGGTATTAAAAAAATGAAAAAAAAGGTCTTCGAAATAGTTATTTTAATTTAATTTTAGGTGATTCTGATAGTTGATGTAACTTATTTATGGCTATTTCTGCAGCTTTTCTTCCGGATAATAACATTGAACCAAATGTGGGACCCATGCGAGGTAATCCAAAGGTTTCAGTTACAGACATCCCTGCAGCAATTAGCCCAGGATATACTTCTCCGGTATAATTTACAACGGCATCTTCGCCTCCTTCCACCCACATTGGATTCATACCTTTCCATTCAACCAATCCACGTTCCCTCAATCGTTTAACAGCAACCGAATCATGCCCAGTTGCATCAATAACTATTTTACTTTCAAATGCCACTGGATCAACACATGTGATATTTCTAGGCAATGCTGAAACAGGCATCCAATTAATTACTACTCCACAAACTCTCTTATTTTTTAAAACTAGATCATCAAATTTTGTTAACTGTAAAAATCTCACACCAGCTTCACAAGCAGATGAAATAAGTTTAGAACAGGCATTTGGTCCCCAAGTAGCGTATAGATTTTCATTAATTTTTCTATATGGAACACCTAATTCATCCCATATTTTTTGTGCTGGTGCTCTAACTGTTACTGGATTCATCATGTATCCTCCCACCCAATATCCACCACCAAGATAGTTATTTTGTTCAACAATCAATGTTTTAATGCCTTGCTTCGCAAGATCTCTTCCTGCAAATAAACCTGCTGGTCCCGCACCCAATATAATGACTTCAGAATCGCTATATTCTTGGATAGTTTCAAAAAACATAGAAGCAATTGCGCGAGTAATCTCCTTCTCACTGACATCTGCAAAAATTTTATTCTCCATATTTAATTTTCGTTTATGTATTATTAATACATTGTT
>JBBRRG010000148.1:0-2789 GCA_038200895.1 Candidatus Nitrosocosmicus sp.
CTATGAACCTTTTTAGGCATCAAAGACAATAATTTTCTTGATGCACCCATTGTTAATTTATCATCAGGAAATGGCAGAAAGATCAAATTTGGGGAGAACATCCTTGAAGAAACCAAATTAATTTTTGGGATAGCAGTATAAACCAAATCTGTTCCACTTACTAATGCAGCTAAGGATGATAAAAGAGGTGCTCCATGATATATTCTGCTTCCCCCTACAATTAGTACAATACCATTATCACCTTTTCGAGATTGGATATTCCGAGGTTTGATTATTTTTTTTACATATGTATTATCTACAGAAATAAAATTGGATACGTCCAATATCTAAATATAAATAGAGTAACTTTTATTCTTATTTTATAATCATAAGTAAAACAAAATATATAATATTATAATTTAATTTAAATGCATATAAAGTATAAATGAAACAAAAAAAAAATACTGTTAAAAAAGATAAACATGATCAAAATGAATTGATATCTACTGTACCATTAGAAATAGATACTCACTTTAAACTGTACGGAAAACATATGTGGGAAGTAAGTTATGATGAAAGTTGTCCATTATGTGAAAAAAAAATAGATGAATTCGGTTATTGTGCTTGTAATGCATGTTCGGGATAACAAAATAATGATACAATTCGTACAAAATTAAATATAAAAACAATCTAAAATTCAAAATTCATAGATAACCATGTTAAAAAGTAAATTTAATATCACATTATATAAAAAAAAATAAATAAATATTAAATAAGAGATAAACGAGGATAATTTGTGAGTGACGAAGTAATAGGAGTTGTTACATATGAATGCATGTCCTGTGGAACACTAGTAACTGCAGAGGAACTTTCATATTTACCTGAAATAAAATGCATATGCGGATTTAGAGTATTTAGGAAAATAAGACAGCCCATAGTCAAACAATTAAAAGCAATTTAAATAAATGAGATTATGAAAATAAAATGTCCTGATTGTAAAGAAAAGGCCTTTTTATCTGATGATTATACACTTGTAAAATGCGAAAACTGTGGCTATAAAACGACATATGGAGAATATGTTAAATATATTGCAAAAACAGATGTAAGATATTCAGACATTTTAAGCGACTATAAGGAAAAAAATTATTAAGGTATTTGTTTTGGAGGATAGCAAAGGGTCAATAGAAAAAGGAAAACAGGAATTTTTTTGGGCAAAAAACAATATGCCCTTAATTACCAAAATAATTAAAAAATATAAAAAGAAAAAGATATTAGAAACTTTTGATTTGGGGATGTGTTTGCACATTACAAAAGAAACAGCAGTATTGGCAATGGGGTTAAAACAGATAGGTGCAAATATTTTTTTATGTTCAGCAAATCCACTATCGACTCAAGACCATATAGTTGCATTATTAAAACAAAAAGAAATTACAGTTTATGGAAAAAAGGGAGAAACTATTCAAACTTTTTATAATAATATGGATATCGTACTTGATAAAAAACCAAACATCATAATTGATGATGGAGGAGAATTTCATAATAAAGCTCTAAAAACAAAATACAAAATTATTGGAGGTACAGAAGAAACAACTTCTGGGATAAATCGATTAAAGGCATGGTACAAAAAAAATTTAATTACATATCCCATAATTGGGGTAAATCAATCAAATACAAAATATCTCTTTGATAATAGATATGGCACAGGTCAAAGTTCCATTGAAGGAATTTTAAGGACAACAGGAATTTTATTAGCTGGAAAACGTATAATAATCTGTGGCTATGGGTGGGTTGGAAAAGGTATTGCATCTTTTTTAAAAGGATCTGGAGCCAAAGTCACTATAACAGAAATTGATGCCGTGCGTGCATTAGAAGCTTTTATGGATGGTTATGAAGTAAAACCAATAAGCGAAACAACTCCTTTTGGTGATTTGTATATAACATGTACAGGGCAAATTAGAGTAATCAGATCAGAACATATAAAAAAAATGAAGAATGGTGTAATTCTTTGCAATGCAGGACATTTTGATGTAGAAATCGATATAAATTATCTAAACAATGAGGATCGTCACCCATTGATAATCAGAAAAAATTTAAAATGTTATAAAATAAATGGAAAAAACATTTACTTGCTTTCGGAAGGTAGAGTCATAAATTTGGTTGCGGGAGAGGGAAATCCACCAGAAATAATGGCTCTTTCATTTGCAAATCAGTTATTATCAATTATTTATATATCCGTACATTTTGAAAAATTAGAAAATAGAATATATAATGTTCCAAAAAAAATAGAAGACGAAATAAGTCGGTTAGCATTACAATCATTTGACATTAAAATAGATAGCATTACTCAAGAGCAAGAAAATTATTTTTATTCTTAAATATCATTATTTTTAAAACTAAAAAAAAACTAAACCATGCTGATAGATTGATTTAATCGTAATTTATGTTTAGACAGAGAATTATGAGGTTTGGTCCTTAAAACTGCATTACAACAAGGACACCTAATTCCATTCCAATCTAAAAATAATTCACATTCTTTACAAAGTTTATAACCTTGACTGTAATAGCTCAAGGTTTCACCTGTTTTATACGCCTTATATTTTTCACATAAAGATCTACAATACATCTTGAAAGTACATAACAGAGTCATTATGATCATATTCTGATAAACAGAGAAAATTAAATTCTATTTTTTTCATGATATTAATTTAAGATATTCAAATAATAACTTAACGATTTAGAAAGTTATGTTATATCTAATTTATATTAAAATTATTGTAATAAAATATAGTCTAAATCTTTTATTGTTTAAA
>JBBRRG010000149.1:0-2663 GCA_038200895.1 Candidatus Nitrosocosmicus sp.
GAGATACAAAACGAACAAAATAAATTAGAAAATGCAGAAAAGCGCCTTTCTATTAAGGTTGAAGAATTTAAATCTAAAAAAGAGATAATAAAAGCAAGATATTCTTCAGCAGAGGCTGAAGTACGCATAAAAGAAAACATTACTGGCATATCTGAAGAAATGTCTGACATAGGTGTGGCAATGAGTCGTGCAGAAGAAAAAACAGATGCGATGAAGTCTAAAGCCATGGCTATTGATGATATGATTGATTCTGGATCTTTAGTTGATTATACCGATAACAAAGATCAAATAGAATACGAATTAGAGAAAACTGAGATAAAAAGTAAAGTAGATGATGATTTAGCAAAACTTAAATCTAGTATTGATAAAGACCGCTAAAAAATTATTTGACAAAAAAAGAAAGATAAATTTGAAATTAGTGTATTAGGAATAAAATATAATGAATTTTAAAATAAACACCGAAAAAAAAATTGTCAGGATACTGGGCTATGGACAGTTTATTGTGGATAATGACACTTTAAATGAAATAAATGTAATTGATAATACTATTGTAAAATTGCTTGAAAGCGAAGAAAATGATGATTCTATAAGACTCGAATTTGAAAGGCAATTGGCATTATTTGATACTATGGTAAAAGAAAAAGGGGTTGTTATGGATTCAAAAGAAATAGTGCAATCTGATATAGTATTACCTGGTAAAGACATAACGTTGGAAGAAGCAAGGAAAGTGTTTAAGGGAGAAGGAATTATTAAAAATATACACTAGATAATTATATCAATTTATTTATTTAAAAAAATGGCTCTCTAAATACGAGTAACATTATCTTTTTATTCATGGTATATTCTTTTTATTTTTTAATTATGTTTTAAATAATAACAACGCTTTTTTACTAAAAGTGGTATGGAAAAAGTGTTTAAAAGTAATGAGGATAATGAAGGTAAGGCATAGATATTATCTATTTCTTATCATATAAAAAAAATTGTTTATTTTATAATATGTTGTTTTTTATTCATTTAATAAAGTTATTAAATGATTAAAAGGGAATATTTTTGATTGGGAACCACTTAGAAAAATCGTTTTCCACGGAAATTAAACTTTTCAATATCGATAAGGTTTGCAGTTCCTTTGTTGTATTCCTTTGCTGATTACCATTGGGTATATAAGGATAAAAGTTATTCGTTTTATAGTTGTATATGAGATACATATTATTATTATTACTATAGTTGATGTTGTTGCTATCTTTTTTAATACTGTTGTAACTAAGAATATCATCGTTTTGGATATTATTTTTTTCTTCTATTATGAAATTGGATACGTTCTTTTCGATATCCTCTGGAGAAGACATAGTTGTTTCTGTAAAATTTTGGTTTTGGTTTTGATCTAAAAATATAAACTTGAATACCACGGATAAGATTTGTTCAGAAAATCCGTTTTCTTCTATAATATCTCCTGTAGATGAAAGACCTGCTGCAACATTTGTTATTACATCTGAATGGGTTGTTAATTCTTCTCCGGTAATTATTATCCATAAATAATTATAAGAGTCTGTAAATATTTTATAGTCAAACTTAAATTCATCTTTAGAGACATTGAGCAGATCTGTGAAATCTTTTATTGTATTTTTAAAAATAGCTCCATCTATTATCTTAACACATAATGCTGCGGACCCAGAAAATTGTAAACCTAGTTTTTCTTCAATTGAGATACTTGCAGAAGTTAAAGAAAATATTGAATCAGAGTCATCATGTTTTGGAGAATTAACATCAGATTCCATTTTATTTAATAATCTTTTAAAAAAATTCAATACATGGAGCCCTCCATTTCTAAAAGTTTTTGTATTCTTTTTTCTATGGGTGGATGAGTGGAAAATAGATTAGCAAAAGTACTTGTTGAAATTGCTGGAATTATAAAGAATGCATTTAATCCTTCAACCTGTCTTAGATCTTTATCTGGTACTTGATTCATGGTTCCACTTATTTTCATTAAGGCATTAGCAAGTATTGCGGGTTTTCCAGTCATTTGCGCCGAACCTCTATCTGCAGAATATTCTCTATATCTTGATATGGCTCTGATGATAAAAAAACTAACTAACCACGTGACAAAAGCAACGAGTATTATTATCAACATTGCACCACCATTATTCCGATCCCTATCACCATAATTGAAAAAGCTACCAAAATACCCAAACTGCATTATCTGAAATGCTATAGTTGAAAATAAACTTGCAAGTGTAATAACCATGACATCACGATTTTTTATATGTGTTAATTCATGTGCTAATACACCTTCCAATTCGTCATCATTTAATATTTCTAATATGCCTGTAGTGACTGCAACTACTGAGCTATTAGGTCCCTTGCCGGTAGCAAAAGCATTTGGAATTCTATTTTGTGCAACAGCAATTTTTGGTTTAGACATGTTGTTTCTTGAGATAATTCTTTCTATCAGGGAGTGAAGATTAGGGTACTGATCAGCTGTAACAATTTTTGCACCACTGCTCCAAAGTACTATCCTGTCTGAAAAAAACCACTGAGCAAGAATGAATACTGCAGAAAGTATCAATATAGGGAAAAAGCCAAGACCAACACGAGCAAGAACTGCTATAAAAATAATATATAATAATGCAAGTATGGATAAACAAAAAATAATTCTTATCGTAATA
>JBBRRG010000150.1:0-2631 GCA_038200895.1 Candidatus Nitrosocosmicus sp.
ATTTCTGCTAATATCTCCTGGCCAACCCTTAAAAACCCTTTTTTCTTTAACCAGTTCTTTGAATCAACCAAATATCCTCTTTCTATTAGTTGGCTAACTATAGGAAGGCCACTGCCTCCTACTGAAGATGTATTGTTAAAATTAAAATTCAAGCTAAAATTGTCTTGTTGAGAAGTTGAATCAAAACCGATTCTTCCCCCACCAGCAGATTTTTTGTTTTGGTCAGTTCCTTCCCTGTTATCTTTTGATTTGTTAGTATCTGTTTCATCAGCATTATCTGCTGCTGCTGCTGCCGCCAGCCTCCTTCTCTTCTTTCTTTCTTCTGTCATTAATTCTTGGACGTGATTTTGCAAGTAATGTTCTAATTCTTGAAGGGATGGTGTGTGTTCTTTTACGGCTCTGTTACCTAATGCTTTTAGAATATCCGGAAAAAAATGTTTTAATAAATCATTGTTATTTCTGTTTCTGTTACCTGATCCATTTAAATCTTGTTCTTGTTCTTGTTCTTGTTCCCCTTTATCATCATCACCTTTGGTTGATTTTGAAAAATAAATGAATTCTTTATTACTGGTATTCAAATTAGATTCCAGTGTATTCAAATTTGTTCTCTTTTCTATCTAATATGGGCGGATTAGAAAATCTGAGATATTCTAAAAATAATTCCACTATTGATGCTATGAGCTCTTCATGTTTATCAAATTCTCCTTCCTCAAACATTTTAGTATTATTATTGTTGTAGTCTAAATATTCAAGATTATTGGAAATATTATTTTTTTGTGCTTTGTTAATGTATTCTGTTTGTTCTTCTTTAATCTCATCTATTACTTTTTTTACAATTTTTTTTGTAAATGGAAACTGTTTTAATTGTTCTGAATAAAGTAGACTGCTACTACTATTAGAAGTAGTACTATTGTTGGTATCTGAATTTTTTAAATTTGATTTTGCTAGTTGTTGATTGTTTCTGATGTTTATCTGCTTTTGTTGTTGTTGGTGGTGGTGAGGATGTTGATATTGGTTCTGCATAACTGTAAAAGTTTTACCTTTAAACTCATTTTTTATAGATATTAGTTCTTGTGAATTAATAATTTTAGTAAAATAATCTATAGATGTTTCTTTCATTATTTCATAAATTGTATTGTTCAAAAATTTTATTTTATTTTCAGTTGTATCTTCTATCTCGTCCAGTTCGAATTTAGATGATTGAAATATGCAGTAGATATCAGAAAACCTTGGAATTGTCATTACATTATTAATTATTGATCTCATTACCTCGACTTCACCTATCATTATTTCTAATGAGTGTATTGTGGATCGAACGCTTACCCCTCTTTCATTATTTATTTCGGAATTAGTTCTTAATGATTGGAAAATTTTTACAATTGTTTTTAATATGAAAACTGGTAAATATGTATTTTTCCTAAATAACATATCAATCTCTTGTATTAAAATCAATATTTCATCATCTAATGTTCTGGGATAGTGAGTTTCTATATGACTTCTAAGTCGATCGGCAAGAGGTTCAATTATCTTTCCAGAGTGGGTATAATCTATTGGGTTTGCAGTTGCAATTATTTTCACATCTGGTTTAAAGAATACAGGATATGCGCCTGTTGTAAATCTACCTTCTTGTAGAACGCTTAACAATGTTACTTGCTTTCTGGGATCAAGAACTGGCAACTCGTCCAAACATAAAATACCGTATCTTGCTTGTAAAAGATAACCTGGTGAATAGGAATCTATATCGAATACTTCTATACCCTTTTTTATTACTTTCACAACATCTATTTGACCCACTAGGTCTTTTACTGAAATATCCGGTGTTGCTAAAATGTATCTATATCTTGATTTTCCATCAACCCATTTAATCTTTGTATTTAATTTGTTGTTTTTTATAATCTCTTCACAATCTTTTGAAACAAAAAATTCTGGCAGTGATCTGTGAATATCTTTATCTTGTAAAAGGCTGATAAGCTGAGAGTATGGAATTTCAGTTGGAATATCGTTTGTAATAGTCCCTTCTACAATTGGAATTGGAGAAAGAAGATTTTCTGATAGTATTTCTGCTAATTTTGTTTTACCTTGACCTATATGACCAATAAATAATATGTCATGGCCTGCTAACAATGCTCTCTTTACGGAGGGAATGACAGTTTCTTCAAACCCTATAATTCCAGTAAAAGGATTCTCATTATTTTTTATTTTTGATATTAAATTTTCCCTTAGTTGGATTTTGGTTGAACGATACTTGTAATTACTTTCTAAAAGTTCTTTTAAGGTCTTTATCTCTTTATAATTTTCTGGCACTCCGCAATATGCTTCTTTATATGCTGGAGCATTTGAATAGGAAGATTTAACCAGTTCTAATACGAAATCCTTGTCAGACAATCTATATATTTTTATTTTATATATGATTTATTTAAAAATCTATGGAATTACGTAATGTTAAGCAATTTATTTAATCATGGATAATGTATTAAGTAAAAAATCTGAGATATGATTTGGTACAAAATAAGAAAGGCTAAAAGAGGATGAAAAAAATATATATTATTTGCCTAGTTTTTTTATTCTCTTACTCCAGATTATTCTGTATTTTATATACCAAGATACTATGATTATTATACCTATTATTAT
>JBBRRG010000151.1:0-2613 GCA_038200895.1 Candidatus Nitrosocosmicus sp.
ATTTGGTTACCAAGCATCTCTATTGTCTTTTAAAATAAGAGGCTTCCACTTTCATATACAATATTAGGCAAAGAATATTCTGCAAAAAAAATATTCCTTAAAGGTCTCATTCCAACTATTTCTTTTCTTTGATACATGCTAAACCATGTGAATTTAATTCGTAGCAATAACCTTAATCAAAGTTTCATCAATTATGAATATATATTTTGTATCTTTTGTCAAATAATATTTTACGTGTACTTCTATATCATAGATATTTGTATTTTTATTTCCTATAATTTGCTTCTATGTGTAGGATTATGATATACATGTCCTTTAATGAGTAATTGTAGAATGTTCTAAAGCGATTTCCGATTTCATTTGATCGCTTTTTTGTTATTAGAACTCACTATAAATTATAAAATTTTTGGTAGATAAAATATATTATATTATTTTTTTGATGATTTTCTATCTCTAATAATCCACCAAGTTACCAAAATAATTCCAAAAATAGGAAATCCGGAAATAAAAACATATGGAAAGACCGCCAAGAAAGAAGAAGGTTCAAAGAGAGTCATAATGCGAATACTACAACAACGATAACAACAACCAAATATTTAATTCTATTATTTAATTGAAAAATAGGAGTATAGAAAGTTAAAAATCAAGATAGATCTAATGCCATTAAATTAGCATCCTCGCCATCTCGATAATAGGATTTTAATATAGATTTTGTTTGAAAACCAAGCTTTCTATATAATGATATGGCAGGTAAATTACTTGTTCTAACTTCCAAATAAATTTCATCACCTTTCCTTGCCACGACACCATTAATTCCTTCCATCATTAATGCTTCTCCGATGTATTTACCCCGATGTTTTTCCAAAAGAGAGATTGAAACAACATGTCCTTTTTTCACAAACCCCAATTTTCTAAAGTTAGAGAATCCAAACTCCAATTTACACATAATATAACCAACAATTTCATTTTCTAATTCAGCGACAACGAAAGCTTCAGGTATTTCACGAAGCAAAGATTCAAAAAAATATTCAGTATAATGTTCGGGAAGAGTTTTTTCGTTTATATCTATAACAGATTTTAAATCATCAATGCAACATCTTCTGATTGAATATCCGTTTACATTTCTTAAGGCTATTTGCAAACAATATAGACTGGTTTAAACAAATTATTTAACTTTATCATAAAAAATTATAAAAATGATCTTTGAAAATTACTTTTCATTTTATATTTATAGAGAGCATTTAAATTCTATTGACAAGTAAGAATAATAAAGTTAATGCATTTATCCGAAAAGAAGGCTCTTTTAATTACCTACCCCAATCAGTTTGCGATTACAGAAGCAAAATCTCTTGCCGAATCCACAGGATATTCAATTTTAGATACCATTTGTCAAAAACATATAACAATGTCAAAATTTGGTATTGGAAAAGGCAAAGCTGAATTTGTCAGAGAAAAAATAATGGAATTAAAGCCTAATGTAATAATTTTTGATGAGGTATTAAAACCAAGTCAACAATATAATCTTTCAAAATTATGTAAAATTGAAGTAATAGATAGAGAGAAACTAATTTTAGAGATTTTTCTAAACAGAGCAGTAACAAACGAATCAAAAATTCAAGTAAAATTAGCTCAATTAAAATATGATATTGTAAGAGTAAAAGAAAAAGTACGTTTATCAAAAGGTGGTGGAGAAGAGCAACCTGGGTTCCTTGGTGTTGGTAAATATGACGCAGACATGGAAATTCTCAATATTAGAAGAAGAACAGTCGTTCTTAAAAAAAAATTATTGGCAGAAGAGAAAAAAAGAAAATTGCATAGAACTCAAAGATTGCATGAAAATTCACCATTGATATCTTTAACAGGTTATACTTCTGCAGGAAAAACATCGTTATTCAATTTAATAACTAATGAAAAAAAGGAAACGAATAAACAATTATTTACCACTTTAACAACATATACAAGATCAACGATTATTAACGAAAAAAAAGTCTTATTCACAGATACAATAGGATTCATAAGCAAATTACCCCCATATATGATCGAAGCATTCAAATCTACACTATCAGAAATAAATTTTGCAGATGTAATCCTACTAGTATTAGATTTTAGTGAAGATTCTATATCAATAAGTGAAAAACTAAAGAGTTCATTGGAAACTCTATCCAAATTAGAAGTTCCAAATAATAAGCTAATCCTGGTCTTAAATAAAATTGATTTAGTTAAACCTACAGAAATCGAAGATAAATTAAAAGAGTTAAATATTCAACCAGAAATGAATCAAATAGTATCAATTTCTTCGAAAACAGGATTTAATGTTCACCTGTTGTTAAAAAAAATTGAATCAATGATAGCATCTGAATAAATGTTAAAGAAACAGAAAACAAATTCAATAAATTTAGTCATTATTAAGAATACCATAAAAAAAGTAATAATTAATCAACAAAGAATCACAAATAATTGCATAGATTATAAAAGTTATATTAAGCTAGGTTAATAAGTAACAACAGGATCTATATAAAATTTATAAAAAGGTCATGATTAATGCTTATACCAAATCACATAAAAGGGCTTGAAAAAATACACAATGATAATCTATTATGGGTAAATATCGAA
>JBBRRG010000152.1:0-2610 GCA_038200895.1 Candidatus Nitrosocosmicus sp.
TACCAGATTAAGCGAGAACTAAAACAAAGCAACCAAGGCTGGACCACAAAACAGGTGGAAGAATTAATCATAAAGAAAAGTGGTATAAAGTATCATTCTATTCATATATACCGTATCCTTCGAAAATGGGGCTTCAAACAGAAGAAGGTGCCACGAAAGGTACATGTTAATACTGCATCTCTAGAAGAGAAAAACCATTTCAAAAAAAGGTCGCAGAAATACTTGTTGTGGATAAGCAGCAGCAACAGCAGCAACAAGAAACAGGCTTTACCATAATATCCTTGGATGAATCATTCTTCTTTTATGATTCTTTAGTAAGACGGGTTTGGATTGATGAGAATAAAAGACCTATAGTCAGAGTTACAGGCTCTCATAAACATTCAAGTATTTTTGGTGCCATAAGCATGGATGGAAATCAGCTATTCAGACAGTACGATGTATTCAACGGTGAGACATTCCTCAACTTTCTAAATAAAATACGTACCAAATTCCCAAAGTGTTATTTGTTTATGGATAAAGCATCGCCTCATTATAAATCAAAGAAGGTTAGAAAATATATTGAAGAAAACAAGGATACTCTAATCCCTGTATTCCTTCCAACTGCATCTCCAGAATTTATGGTAATGGAAGAGGTATGGAATATAGCCAAACGTGATTTATTTGTCCTAAAATACTATCAATCATTTGCAGATTTAAAGAATAGGATATCCAGATATTTCAGAACAAAAAGATTCAATCTTAATATGAGAAACTATTTGCTACGAGATGTAATTTAGAGAACATATGCTAATTGGTATATATTCTAAAGTATACTATTGTTTTTTAAAATATCTAGAGTAACTACCGTCCAATACATTATGAACAATAGAAATTGGTATTTCATGATAGTTAAAATCTTATTTTAATGTTAGAGTGGAATTAGGAGAAATGAATACCTTAAAAACAAATATTATTGGTGATGGTATTGGCAGTGGTAAATATTTCAAAAGAAAAACATTCGTAGTTATGATGATCTTTGATATGCATATCGGCTACAAGGAAAATCTTGTCCGCTTAAAACGTTGTGACCATATATGCTTCGTCATATATACGAATTGGATGATCAAATAATATACTAACCAGTTAATCGAATGTACATTAGTAGCAGTAAGGTTTAACCTAAATATATCATATTACTATCTCTTGTTGTTATCATTTGGTAGTTTTATTGAAAATGTAGTTATTTCATTGATATTACTTTGTTAATGAACATGTCCAGCATTTCGATCTCTTTCTTGCTTTTTTTTATGATGATATTAATCCCAGGTTTATTAATTGTGCCCATGATACATGCCACTTATCAATCAAAGGGCAGGACACTATCGGTTCCAAACGATATCCTAACGCCGCCAAATCAGGCTCCAGTCAATTCTTTATCCAGATCACAAATCGCTTCAGGACTTGAGCTTCCTAAAAATTTAATTATACCTCCCTCCTGTTCATCAGGTAGTGGTAGCAGCATTAGTAGTAGTGGTGGCTGCCCACCAATTGTAGGCACAAATGGACCTGATATTATAATTGCTACTGGTGTTGCAAGTGCTATTATTTACGGCATTGAAGGCAATGATGTTATACAATGTGGATCTGGTAATTGCAAAATATATGGGGGAGTTGGTAACAATATGATGGTATCTGGTGCATCCTCTACTGCTCAACTTTATGGAGGATCTGGAAATAATATATTCATAGGCGGAAGTGGTGATACTCTGATGGTTGGAGGCACTGGAAACGATCAGCTCTATGCAGGCAGTGGTAATGACATTATGATAGGGGGAGGTGGATCCAATTACTTTGATTGCGGGTCAAGTGGAAATGGAGTTGTATTAGATTTTAATGCCAAAAATGGTGATACTAAAGCTGGTAATTGTAAATATCTTATCACAATAAATACCGGAGTTCCAGCACTCCCTTGATCTTTGTTTATTTTAGCAATATCTATAATTTATTTTAAAAATCTTTTCATTTTATTGTTTTGGATTTCATCTATTATCAATGAATTAAGTTGTTTTATGTGATGGAATATTAGTGCTATTTGGAAATTTTTTTTTGGTTTTATGGTTACAAAATGATGCAGACTTTAACGACAACAAAAAATATTATCAAATTACCTTGTTCTTGTAATTGAAAGAATTATTCAATATAAAGTTAAATCATACACAATTACTAATTCTATATTTAAAAACTTCAAGAAATAGAATGAGTTAGTAGCAAGTGGAAGAACATTTGTTATAAAAATCATGGTGAAATAATTTAATATTTTGAAAAAGTATTATCTTTGTGTTTTTGTACCTATTAACTGAACAAACCAATCAGGACATACTAATGCTAGGATTATCATAATATCCTGCATGATGATTGACGGGGAAATAAAAAAAGGGAAAGCAAGAATGAATTGAGGAAGGAAAAAGAGATAGATTGAATATTAAAGACCTCTTTATATTATCTTTTGAGTCTTTGTGGGATCGAAAGATTAGGTCTATCCTGACAATTTTGATGGTAATGGTGGGAAGTGCTCTTTTAATAGCAATTAACGGAATAGGTGCAGGATTTTCTGCATCCTTTAATAAACAA
>JBBRRG010000153.1:0-2519 GCA_038200895.1 Candidatus Nitrosocosmicus sp.
TGTTAGTAACACAGAAAATACGGAGAGAATGACATGGATGTAGTTCGTGTTTTAATGTAGCAGCTTTGGTGTATTCTTTTGTTAGTGGTGTCAAGGTTCTGATACCAATCTCTATTAGTTTTTCAACTATGTAATTAGATAGGCTTCTCGAGTTTATAGGTCGTCTATCTATGAATTCGTTGGAGCAAGGTCTACCTCCATTGTTCTTGTTACTTCTTGGAATACCATCAATTATGGCTATCATTTTGTTAAAATTTTTAATGAATAGATAGGAGTTTGGATCTTGAATGTCATCACCGTATCGTTTTCTAAGAGCCAGATAATTATCAATAGCTTGTGCGGCTTCTGGAGTACAGAATGTTGAATATTTGTTTCTTGGGGAGTTAGCATATACCGTAATCTGATAGACGTGATAGCTGGAGGCTTCAACTTTCAATTTTTTGAGATGCTTTATTTTAAGGCCATGTAACGCTCCAACTCTCATACCACTGGAAGTCATTAGTAGCACCGCAGCCTTGCCCCTAACATCGCATATAGATATTAATTTGGAAATCTCTTCTGTGGTGTAGGACCTATACTCATATTTTGATATGTTATCACCCTTGAATCGGTTAATCTTTTTCTTGTTAATTATTACATCGTTTATCTCAAAGAAATGTAGGATGGCGACTAGAGCAAGATTAACAGAGGCATATGATAAGGATAATTTAGCCTTCATCTCCTCCACTATTTCCAAGATTTCATATTCTATATCTTTAGGGGATTTGGATAGGATTTGGTCAAGAGTTAGGTTAATGTTGTCAGGCCTTGATAGATAGAATTTGTGTAGGTAATGCGAATACACTTTTTTGGTGTGTGATGATTTAAGAGATGATATAAAGTTTCGAAAGGTAGGATGGTTAGTATACGATTCTCTATCCAGTGTTTTGGTGATACTCAATTTATAGATGTAGATACCTGACATATAGTTATTAAATACACCATATAATTCATTTAATGTCTTTTGAATAATATAACAAATAACAAATCAAAATATATCGTAGTTTTAGATATTGTCGGGTTAGATGTTTCTCATATAACATCTGGATTAATACCTACAATTTCAGATATAGCAAATAATGGAGAATATGGATATTTAAAGCCAGTATTTCCTTCCGTCACATCTACTGTTCAAGCAAGCATCTTATCTGGAAAATACCCCAACCAACACGGAATAATCTCAAATGGCTTATTTGATAGGGAAAACCTTCAGGCGTTATTTTGGGAACAATCAAGTAAACTTGTCCAAACTGAAAGAATTTGGGATATTTTAAAGAAAAAAAATAATAATATAAAAACTTCAGTTTTGTTTTGGCAAAACACAATGTTTGCAAATTCAGATTTTGTAATTACCCCTAGACCTATTCATTTAGAAAATGGACAAATGGATATGTGGTGTTATTCACGTCCTCCAGGCTATTACGAAGAAGTTTCCCAAAGCATCGGTGAATTTGATCTATATAGTTATTGGGGACCTTTTGCATCTTTCAAATCTACAGAATGGATATCAAAATCTGTTGAATTTACCATGGAAAAACATATGCCCAATCTTTTATGTGCTTATTTTCCCCAGCTAGATTATCCTTCGCAAAAATTTGGAAAAAATAGCAATCAAGTAAAAGATGATTTAAAAAAAATTGATGTAGTTGTCAATTCAATTATTGAAAAAATAAAAAAGCTAGGTATAATTGAAGATACCGAGTTTATACTTTTTTCAGAATATGGATTTAATAATGTGGATGAGGGAATATCTATAAACAAAATATTGACAGAAAAAGGAATGCTTGCAACAAGAACAATTAAAAATAAAGAATACATTGATTTTGAATATAGCAAGGCATTTGCAATAGTTGACCATCAAATAGCAAATATTTATCTTAATAACCCTGAAGATAAAACTAATGTAAAAAAAATATTAGAGAATATTCCAAAAATCGAAATGATTTGCGATGACAAAGAAAAACAAAATTTAAAAATTGACCATTCAAGAAGTGGAGATCTTATTGCAATTGCAAATAAAGATAAATGGTTTAGTTATTACTGGTGGAATGATGATGATAAAGCCCCCACATTTGCCAAAACTGTGGATATTCATAGAAAACCAGGTTATGATCCATTGGAGCTCTTTGTAAATCCTCAGACAAAAAGTATACCATTTGAAACATCATTGATTAAAGGATCTCATGGTAGACCTTTTAATATGAAAACGGGAGAAGGTTTATCAGCATATATTTCAAGCAAAAAACTTGGACTAGATAAAAATGATTTTGATGATGATAACGACCTATTTAATGGAAAGAATATTTTAAATTGTACAGATTTATTTGATATAATAAATGAGAACTTTACATAATTTTTATTATTGTGATCTATTAATTGATAAGTAATTGGCTTTTTCATATTCTATCACTTTATCATCTTTTTTAAATATTGAAAATATTCTTCTTACTTTGGAAAAATTATCGGCTGTGGGATTTGAT
>JBBRRG010000154.1:0-2466 GCA_038200895.1 Candidatus Nitrosocosmicus sp.
TTCACAAGTTATAGACGATTTTAAAGGGCATGGATATAATGCCCATGAAATAATAAATGAATATTTAAAGCCTCGTTCCCTTAAACTAGATATAGAAACAGATAAAGCTCACATTAGATCCCTCTCTGAGCAAAAAGCATCGTTGAATAATTCTATCTTATCTTTGGAATCTGAGGTAAACCTTCATAGACAAACTATGAATATTTATTCTCACCTGGAAGGTATGGGATTTGGTATCAAAGAGCTAAAGCAACTATGGCATACAATAAGAGAAATAGCCGAGGCTAACAAGATTCCACCAAAGGAAGCAGTATCAAAATTTCTTCAAGATATAGAAAATGAGTATGACAATAAACTTGGATTTGATTCCAAGATAAAAGAAAAAAAGGAGGAACTTGATCAACTAAAAAATAAAATAAACAATAATCGCCTCATGTTTAGGCTGGAGCCATCAATTGGACCAACCTTATCCAACATTTTTCAAATGGGGATTACAGAGCAGGATATTGTAGGTATTAGTCAACTAGTCCAATTATGTTCAAATAATAATTTACATACCGATTCAAGTTTGATTTCCTGTCCTAATCATCAAAATGAATACAAAAACAAAAACAATACAATGGAAGGTTCTAAAAAAAGATCAGAGACTTGGAAATCATTGATATATGATTTAAAAAGATATGGAGAAATCAAGTCCGCAATAAAAGCGCAGCAAGTAAATAAAGAGATGATAAAAAAAGAAATTGATGACCTGGATACAAAAAAACAGGATATTTCCCTGCAATGTCAAAATGGAATTTCTTTTTTAAATGAGATAAATAACAAAATGTTCTATTTTAAAGGATTGATGGACCATTATAATAAAGATATCGATAATAAAATTAAAACATCTTCCAGATTTACGGTGCCATCACCTATTTTCATAATATATAACAATACAACAAAAGAAAAAGATGATTGGGAGGAAAAAAAAGAAGATTGAAATAGTCAAGACATATGAGAATACTCATAATACCAATACTTTACAGCTGATACGTTGTCGAAGAACAATATAAAAAAAGAGATGAGTCTCAATCAGATTAAAAAGTCAAAAGAAATCCTATATAATGAGGGTATGCCTGTCAAATCGTGGTTTTTTCTTGCAAAGATCATACTCCCAAATGCCTTTATTTCTTTTACAAATAGAGCATTTATTATCCTGCTCTGTAAGGACCTGTCTTTTTATTTCAGCAAAAAGATAACATCTCTTTTTTATCCTATGGGATAATTTTCATATTAGAACTCTGATAATTGCAGATAAAAATACGAAAAATAAAATATAAATAACCATTATAATTGAAAAATAAATCTATTAGAATTATCATTTTGTCCTATAACTTGCTTAACAAGAATAGAAGGTATTATAAAAAAAAGTAATAGTTATATCTAAAAGAAGGGATTTATCTTCTCCATTATTGATGATAGTATTATATAACTAAAATCTTTAAGCAGTGCAATATCATGAAATTATCAATTACTTAAGTTAACAGAATCACAAATTAAATTCCTATATAATACAAACTCTTTTTTTTATACTTAAATGAATACTGAGAATGACCATAACCATCAAGAAACAAAAATAATCTTTGGAAGTGATGGAATGATACTCTTTTTGTAAAAAGCGTTAATGAAACTGACATCTTGTACATATATTGATTCGTAAAGTCATATCTTTAAGATATTGACAGATAACACTCTTAAAAACGACGAATCTTTTTATAATATATTGAATACTTTAACTTTTCAACAAAATATTCAGTTTAACAAACAGCTAATAAATGATCAACTCATGAGCTAAAAATAGATTTGGTTGCTAGGTATTAGTGATTTAAAATGTATTAAATATTTCATTAATTTTCATTTATATGCAAATATATTGCATTATTGAATTACTGTTTTATTGATGTATATCTAAATATATTCGTGGGAGTACCATACAGAAACAAAAGAGGGTTAAATAGAAAAAACTTTGGTTTTCCTTATATATCTATAAAAAAAACTGTTATAGTCTCTATTATTATTATAATTTCTATTTCTTTTATTTTGTTTTTTTATTTTCAGCAACAAACCGAACAAAGTATTAAAGATAATATACTTGAACAACAAATACAAAACCAAAAAGACAATACAAGGTCACTTGCTCAACACATACAATCGGATTTAAACTTAATAATGACAAAATTGCAAGGGTTGGCTTATTCTACACATCTTCAAAGGAATGATTTTGAATCAAATGATACTAAAAGTATTGTGCAAAACTATTATCGCCAAATAAATTCAACTTCGCCTGTAGATAGATTATTTGTAGTTGATAAAAACGGAATATATAAAATTAATATTGTTCCAAAAGAACAACCTTCTTTTGTTGGAATGAATTTCTCTTATAGAGATTGGATAAAAGAAACAAAAGATACATTATTACCTCAA
>JBBRRG010000155.1:0-2440 GCA_038200895.1 Candidatus Nitrosocosmicus sp.
ATAATTAAATTTTTATGAAAGATGGATATACATGGTTTGATACTATGATATAATACATCTGGAATTTGTGTTCAATCATGACAAGTTCTCCTTAAATAACGATTTGTATAGTTATGCAACAAAGAATTTTATAATGCTAAAGCCATTTGTCAAATATGCGTGAAAAGGTCTGTGTACTTGGCGCTGGTAGTACAAAATATGGTAAATTAAATGAAAGCATTATTGAAATGGCTCTTAATGCTTCAAAAGATGCCATTGATTCAGCTGGGATAACTCCAAGAGATATAAAGGCTGGATATATTTCAAATGTTTTTGGCGTTACTGATAAACAAGTACATATGGCACCAGTTATTATGAGTAATCTAGGAATACCCAATGTCCCTGGGTTAACTATTGAATCAGCCTGCGGATCTGGTTCGATTATGTTTAGAGAAGCTTATGCAAATATTGCCGCAGGATTTTATGATTGTGTTATCGCTATTGGAGTTGAAAAAATTACACACACCGGGACTACTGAAAGCACCACTCTGTTTTCCTATTGTTCTGATTATTTTTATGAGGGAGGAAACGGTGCTTCATTTCCTGGACTTTTTGGCTCCATGGCTAGGGCATATCTTGCTACCTATAAATCCACAGAAGAAGATTTAGCAAGGATAGCTGTAAAAAACCACGAAAATGGATTTTTTAATCCTAAAGCACATATTAGAAAAAAAATAACTATAGATGATGTACTAAATTCCCCAGTTGTTGCATCTCCATTAAAACTTTATGACTGTTGCCCTTTTTCTGATGGTGCATCTGCTGTTATTTTATGTAATGAAGAATTTGCAAAAAAAAGCGGAAAACCTTATCTTGAAGTAATTGGATCTGGGAGAGGTGCCTCAACCGCATCTGTTCAATCAAGGAAAGATATAACAACTATTCCAAGTACCGTTGATGCTGCTCATCAGGCTTATAAAATGGCTAATCTTAATCCTAAAGATATTGATTTTGTAGAAGTCCATGATTGTTTTACTATAGCTGAGCTTATAGATATAGAAGATTTGGGATTCTTTCCGAAAGGCTCTGGTGCTCAAGCAGTTAGAGAGGGTCGCACAACTTTAAAAGGCGATATTCCTGTAAATCCATCTGGTGGGTTAAAATCCAAAGGTCATCCTATTGGTGCAACAGGTGTAGGTCAGGTTGTAGAAGTATTTGAACAATTTACAAACAAAGCTGGTGAGAGAACTGTTAGAGATGCAGAAATAGCAATGACTCATAATTTTGGTGCAACAGGTGCTAGTGCTGCTGTCCATATTTTTAAAAAAATGAAATAGTAGATAGAAAGGAGGAAGATGATTAAATTGTCTAAAGTTCAATCAAAAAAACAAAGCTCAAGGGGACAATTTATAGACTCAGCAAAAAATGGCAAAATATTGGTTAATCAATGTAAAAATTGTGATAATCTCATTTTAGAAACTGTGTATTATTGTGATAAATGTTTTTCCAGCTCGTTTGAGCAAGTATTCTATAATGGTGAAGGTAAAGTTGTTACATATACAATACAATCTATAGTACCTGAAGGGTTTGAAGATGTTAATTCCTATGCATGGGTAATTTTTAAACTAGATCAGTGTGACCTTAATGTTTCAGGCTTTCTGCCTGGAATATCTACACCTTCCGATTTACCTCTAGGTACTAACGTTAAAGTAATTGATTTTAATGATAAACATGGTTTGGTTTTAGAAAAACTGGGAAATCCATCTGTTTAAATCTGGTTAATATTAATTTTCTTTTTTGTATATAGAATTTAACATTCGTTTTTAACATATTTCTTTATAACAAACTATCGAATGGAAAAAAGCGGTCAATTCTTATATGATGTCAATAATGCTATTTTAGTAATAAACTCGCAAATTTCTCAATTACAATCAATAGATACAAAGTTTTCTAATATTGATGCCAGTTTTAGTTCAAAAATTGCTCAGAACATAAAACTCGGAAATAATGCAAGAGCCAATGTAATAGCAAATGAGTTGTCTGCAGTGAGAAGATTAAGAAAAAATACACAAAATGCCAGTTTAGCTTTAGAGGTTGTTTCTATTAGATTTACAACCATAACTGAATTTTCAATGATGATGGATGCTATTAATCCAACTATAGAAATGTTAACAGATATCCAAAAGGATCTTTCGAAAGCTGTCCCCTCTGCTACTGATGTTATATCTCAAGTTCATAACATATCTAGTGATGTATTAATTAATTCTTCTATCAATACCGATGGTAAAATTAGTTCTGTACTTGATAAGGATGCATTATCAATACTAAATGATGTACAAAATAGTCTTGAAGATGAAGCAAAAGAAAAATTACCGGAGGTTCCAGAATCTATTATTTCTAAAAAACATAATATTAATTTAAAAGATGATATATTAAATAGCGGTCAAATATTATTAGAAAC
>JBBRRG010000156.1:0-2420 GCA_038200895.1 Candidatus Nitrosocosmicus sp.
TAAGATTAAGAAATACTAATTGTCATGCAGTAATACTTGGAAAAGCATTATATGATAAACAACTAACAATAAATCAAGTACAAAAAGTGATTTGATAATGCCACTTGCGAAAAGAATTATTCCCTGCCTTGATGTTAATAAGGGCAGAGTTGTAAAAGGCGTCAATTTTAAAGAATTAAAAGATGCCGGAAATCCTGTCGAATTAGCAAAAAGATATAGCGAAGAAGGAGCGGATGAATTAGTATTTTTAGATATTACTGCTGCAGAAGAACATAGAGAAATTATGAAGAATATTGTTAAAAACGTAGCAAGTGTAATAAATATACCTTTTACCGTCGGAGGAGGAATAAAAAATTTAGATGATGCGCGAAATATCTTATTAAGTGGTGCAGACCGAGTATCAATAAATACAGCAGCAGTAATAAAACCTGAATTAATTCAAAAATTAATGTCTATTTTTGGCAGACAATGTATAGTTGTTGCATTAGATGTTAAAAGAAATTATGATGGAGGGGGTAAAAACATTTTTTCTAAAGATGGAAAAGATTATTGGTTTGAAATAAAAACATATGGCGGTAAAAAGTCGACAGAGATAGATGCAATAGATTGGGCAAAAAAAGTAGAGGAACTTGGAGCAGGAGAGATACTATTAACAAGTATTGATACAGATGGTACAGAAAATGGCTACGATATTGAGTTAATCAATGCGATTTGTAACAAAATAAACATCCCTGTAATTGCATCAGGAGGATGTGGTTCAAAAAAAGATATATTAAAAGTATTTAAAGAGACACAAGTTGATGCAGCTTTAGCGGCTTCCCTTTTTCATTTTGAAAAGGCAAGGTTAAATGAAGTTAAAGAATATCTATTGAAAAATAATATACTGATAAGACCATAACACGTATATTTATATATAATGCATTTAATAACAATTAACGATTTAATTCTAATTTAATAAATTATAGGTTTTAGTCGGTCATAATTAACTGTTATTATTATACAATAATATCTATTTGAATCCAAATACTTTGGATAAAATAAAAAATGCCTTCTTAGTCCAATATTATAAGTGTTATATAATTAAGAAATTTAATTGTAAAATATATTTTATCATGTAGATCAAATAAAAAGTTTCAGAATTTACTCAGATTAGATTCTGTTGCATGATTAGAAAAACTTAGACAGTTGTTATAATTTGAAAATTCGAATATTCATTTTTATATAGCTCATTTACAATTTCAATATTTCTTACTATTGCATCTTTGGGTCCATCACGACACCAATCCAACAGTTTCTTTATATTTAATTTTTCACCCTCAAATACAGCTTCAACACGACCATCTTTCAAATTTCTAATCCAGCCTAATATATTTAATTCCTGTGCTTTATAAGAGGTATTTTGTCTGAAATATACACCTTGTACTTTTCCAGAGATAAAAACACGAACTCGAAAGTATTCCATTAATCACACATCGACATAATCTAAAATCATAAAAAATATTAGGATATATGGCCCCCCTCTTCAATAAATAAGTCTTCATAAGAAGTACCTTTTCTAATTAATTTAAAATCATTATCGATCGTTTTCATTAAAACAGGTGGTTTTGTTTGACAATGAAATGGCATATTAAATACTAAAGAATAAGCACCTACATTATAGAATAAAACATAGTTCCCTATATCCGCACAAGATAGGTCAGATACCTTCGAGACTGGAAAAACATCAAATGTATCACATAATCTTCCTGCTAGATGAATATTCTTTATAGAATAATGCGTACTTTTATTTCCAAAGTTCATTTCGCAGATATCACTTTCACAAGGAATTGCTTCTTGAGGATATTCTTGTTTAAGTAACGCTGAGTCTAGTAAAAGATGATAGCCTGTATCTAAAATAATTATTTTATGATCATTATATTCTTTGGTATTTACAATTTTTGATACCATTATTGAAGATTCTGCAACAAGGAATCGTCCACTCTCAATCATTAATGTAAAATTACCATGATTAGAAACTAATTTATTTAGTTTTTCGATATATATCGATGCCATTTCATCAGGAGCAGGAACTGGATCATTATAAAATACAGGTGTACCTCCACCAATATCCAAAGTAGTTATTGAAAAATTATTAATTTCTTTTTTTAGTTTATTTAAAAGCGAGTTAAGTCGTTCTAAAGCATTCACATAGCAAATAAAATTAGTTATTTGAGAACCAAGATGAAAATGAAATCCTTCAAATTCTAATGAAGGATTATCAAATATAGATTTAACAATAAAAAATGCTGAATCAATTTTTCCGCCATTAAATGGTACACCAAATTTTCCATTTTTATAAGTTGCACGAACTTCGGCTTTAACACCCACTTCTGGATTAATACGCACCATAATTTTAGGTCGAATATTTACAATACTTGCAG
>JBBRRG010000157.1:0-2401 GCA_038200895.1 Candidatus Nitrosocosmicus sp.
GAATTAGTTAAGCTGAATTACAAGGAGGCAATAGAAATGTATACTAAAGCAAAAGAATTAATTTATAGATATAGCAGTTGAAAAAATATTAGAAAGAGCAAGGAAAACAAATTACTATCAAATATTTTGAATATTTTTTAATTTGCATTTATCTTTTTTGATATGGAAAGTAGTCGTCAAAGCATTCAGTTCTATCCTGATATACTGTAAGTTCTTTTAATCGAACATCTCAAAATGAGAATGAATGTGATACTTTTTTTATCTTCAAAAATCTGCACGCTTGGAGATACCATGTGCTACCATTGGTTGAAACTGTATATTGACCATATTTTAATACGAGATTAGATAGAAAACGTTCTGTAACAAACATATTTCGCTCTTTTGAAATGCTTATTCCAATAGTTTCTCTATCTGTTGTCTCAATAGCAACCCATAACCAGACATATTGAACCAACTTTAAGCAATATCTCATCTTTAATGAACTCCAAAACTTTCTTCCTATTTGATGTTATTCTCTAAGGAGTATATTTTTGTATCCAGTTCCAGATTGAAACGTGATTTCGTTTGATAAAACCAGATGATAATCTTTCAGATGTTCTCCTTAAAGAAAGACCGGAAATATATAAGTACAAACCATAACAGATGTATTCTGAAGGTGTTCTGTTTCTTTTAATATACACAAAAGAGAAATAGAACGTCTTCAGCTATAGATTTTTTTCTTAAATGAACAGAGCCGTAGATCGTCATCTTGTTTTTATCAAACTTTTATGTTTTTTACAGAATAAAATTAAATTGATTACTTTATTTAGTGGTAAATTATATTATAATGATATGATTCCTGAAATAGCCAATACACTACTAGAAACCGCATCTATTGAAGACAATGATCGAATTTTAGAAATAAGTAACCTAATATCAAGCGATACTAGTAGAAAAATAATCGCCAAAGCATCTAGTCCATCTAGTCCTATTACAATTGATGAATTTAAGGATGTAAATAAAATCACAATGGATAGATATTTACACGTATTAGAAAATGTAGGTATTCTTATGTCAATAGGGGATAAAAATGTAAGAAAGTTAAAAATAACTACAGTCGGCAGAGATATCGCAAGAATATTAGGATCTAATTAACAATGATTCACTTAGATTTTTGTATCATTTCTTCTAACTCGATTTAAACATTAAATTATAAAAAATTCTTCATTCATTAAAGTTATTTTAATCGTTTAAAGGGATAGTAAACATAATACTAAATCCTTCTATATGACTTTTATCCACCCAAATCTTGCCGCCATGTGCCTCGACAATACCTTTACAAATAGCTAAACCTAATCCTGTTCCAATGTGTTTTCTTGTTGCACGTGTATCAATTTGATAAAATTTTTTAAATAAATTTTCAATTTTATCTTTGGGTATTCCAGGACCATTATCTCTCATAGTAAATAAAATATCAGAAATATTTCCATCTTTTCCTTCTACTACTTCTTTTCCTCCCTCTTCTGCCATTAATATTATTTTTCCTGCTTTTTTTGGAACAAAATCAATAGAATTTTTTATTAAATTAAACAATACTTGCTCTACCCTTTTTTCATCACAATAAATTTTATTTAGATATTTTGTATTTATCTCTGTTACTATTGAAACCTGTTTTTCTTCTAATAGGGGTTTGGAATCATTTATGACATTGGCAAAAAGATTTGATATTGTGACCTCTTTTTTGAAAAGTTTTATTTTTCCGAGGTCTAGTTTATAGACATCTAATATATCTTCCACTAAAGATTCTAGTTTTTTTACATTCCTGTAAATAGTTTGAATCGCTTTTTTTTGCTTTTCATTTAATTGGCCTAGTGATTCAGATCTCAACAACATTTCAGTGTATCCTTTTATTGGAACAAGAGGGGTTCTTAGCTCATGGGCTATCATAGATATAAACTCCCCTTTTTTATTTTCAACCTTAATTAATTCTTCATTTGTTTTTTTTAATTCCTTTTCTTTACTTGCAAATTCGCTATTTATTTGTTCAAGATTATCATTAATTTCTAATAAATTCTGAGTTTTGAGCTCTATTTGTTTTTCTAAATTGGCTTCCTGAGTTTTAAATTTTTTATCAACTTCTTTAAATTTTTCAAATAAATCAATATATTTCCATAAAGATTCAAAGATGGATGTGTAGGTGGAAACAAATGTTTTGTTATTAGAGTAAATTGAAAATACTATTGAATCCTCAAAACTATCATAGATGGCATCTTTCATTTCAAATATCATAGAAATTTTTCTGTCGATAATAGCAATTGCTGTTTTTTCTAATGATTTAAATTCTAAATCGTTTTCTAATGCTCTTACCGCCAAATTATTTATTCCTTTATATGATGAAATTGTATCAATATCTTGATTAAAC
>JBBRRG010000158.1:0-2381 GCA_038200895.1 Candidatus Nitrosocosmicus sp.
AACCATTGCTGTTGCAAATACAACTGCTACTAATGCTAATGCTGTTTGTTTTTTAGTTATAGTTGACATTTTGGTAATATAGTTAGGTAAAAACTTCATATATTTGTATTATTATACCATCTACCATAACAATATATTATTCTATCTTTTTGCTTTTTTATTTTTAATAATTATTACATAAGATTTTACTGAAATTGTTGAGTTAAAGTTATAAAAAGAATAATGAAAAAAAAAGAAAAAAATATACTATTCTTATTCAAAAGAAAAAGTATTTTTAAATTTTTGTGTGTTTTTATATTGCTTCTATTTCTTAATCAGAGGAATTATTCTACACTACCGCCAGTATTGCGGTTGTCGCTGGTTTGAACGTTAATTCCTGAAAGAGTAATTCCTGAATGTCCACCTGCGGATTGTACATTTGCATGTTGGTGTTGGAAGCTGGCTACAGTAATGTGACTTCTTGCAAAAGCTGATTGGTCTGATACTGCAAAGGTACCTGCAACCATTGCTGTTGCAAATACAACTGCTACTAATGCTAATGCTGTTTGTTTTTTAGTTATAGTTGACATTTTGGTAATAATTATATATATAAATATTCTATTTAAATATATACATATTCAGATTTATCAAATCATATCAATAACAATAACCAAAAATCGTGGTAATTATATTGAAGGCATCATCCCAGCCATTGATTTTACCTCCATATTTATATTTTAATCCGGAATGGACATCAGTTCTGGAATTAGAATTTTACCAAATATCATATATTTTTTATTTCGAATTAAAACTTGTTGAGCATGTCAAATTTGGAATGCTCTGCTAATACTTTTGTAAATATTTCTATCAGTGACGTTCACAATGGAATAGTAAAGTAAGTAATGACACACATCTGTCGATTCAATTTGAAATTTTAAGATTTTATTATTCTATACAGAATGTACAAAGTTCATTGGAATTATGATATAAAGGTGATCCTAGAGCCCGTATTCTGAATAATATACTAGATAAATAAATTATTGAAAATTATATTTCCACTTTAGTTTATAGACAAGACAAAGATCTACTATAAATTTGATAAGAAAAACATCATCTACAAAAATTGCTAGGGACGTTGCCTAATGTACCGTATGTACCGTATGTACCGTATGTAGAATTGCTAGGGACGTTGCCTATCGTGGAATTGCTAGGGACGTTGCCTAATGTACCGTATGTACCGTATGTACCGTATGTAGAATTGCCAAAGACATAGGTTATTGATTCTCCAAATAGTCCAGCATCATAGAGTAGAGAAATAGGAATAAGAATAATAATCGATATAGCAATAAGAAATATTGAATTAATATACAATTGATAATAAAATAAAGTAAGTTATATAAATGGATTTAATGAAATTCCGACATCAAGAGGATTTGAAAAAAAGAATATCAAGAATAATTTTTATTTTAGATGGTAATAACTATATAAAAAATAATTGTTAATAATGACACAATAAAAAAATATAGATTACAGTAACATGTGAATTTTAGGACATTTTGATATTGTACAAAATCGATAAATGCAAAAAGTGGATACAAAAAATGGTTTTCACGGAGTATTTGAATTATCTCATCTAAAATAAAAACATAAAGCAATTGAACGCAAATTTATATAATGTACCACCAACAAGAACTTGATCATTAATACTTATTTGCTTAAATATACCTCTTTATTGTAACAGAGTATATACTTCTCGTTTTATTGTATAATATATATTGACATATGAAAGTATAAATCCAAAACGATATATTGTAATGGCCTATAAGCAGACTTTCACTGAATTCTAATATGTAATAATATTAGTAACAATGAATATGAAACTCAAAGCTAGGCAGGAAATAATGTATTGAATAAATTGGGGAGTAATAGAGATATCAATAGAATCTTTACAATTTTAATAAGGAACATTCATACAATCCCTTTGTAGGAATTGATTAGGTTTGTTTTACAAATACTAATTATTTCCAATTTCCATAGAAAATTACTTTGTTTTGTCTATCAAATGATAAGACAGATTCTCCTCATATAATAAATTCCACAATAGTGTTAGTCTTTCAACAATATGCGCGAATATGTCAAATCCTAAAATTAGTCTTTTTTTAATAGTGTTTTAACATAATTGCAAATTTTATTCAAGATTGTCGTAATAGAAAGATAACTTAGAGCCTATCCCAAAATTATCTTTCGGTAGATGATTATGCAACAGGAGAACTGTACCAATCCAAGATAGTTCTCGACCTTCTTTTCATATCGTGTGAATAGTTTCCTGAACCTGTTGTGCCAAGAGTTTGTTCTCTCTACAACCCATCTTTTAGGAGAATGTTTTTTACGATTTGGTATCG
>JBBRRG010000159.1:0-2366 GCA_038200895.1 Candidatus Nitrosocosmicus sp.
GATATAATTACTAAAGTAGGAGTGGTAGATAAAGAGACTTATTGCATTCCAAAGAAATTTGTCACAAGGTTTGATGGTCATAATTTATGGTTTAGCATAACAAAAGATGAGGCAAAAAACCAATTTAAAATAATAGATTAAATAACTTTTTTATTACATAATACATTCACTACTATTATTTACTCATTTAAACTATGAAAAAAATTTAACTTTTTCTTATTATTATATATGAATATTTTATAAATATTTTCAGATATTTCTATTCCATCTATGTTTTCATTTATAGATATCAATATCAAAATACTAGAACAATCTATATTTTCGGTTTTAATTAATCCAGAATAGTTTTATCATATTTATCAAATTTAAAAGAAGTAGGGAGAGTTTTCGGTCAATAATCTAATTTCAGTTATTAAAAAGTTATTATGATTAATAATGGATAATCCATAGTTGCAAAAATTTGATCTCATAGTTATTGGTGGAGGTTCTGGTCTAGATATCGCTAGCGCTGTATCTCAACATGGCCTCAAAGTAGCTATTATTGAAAAAGATAGGCTAGGTGGAACCTGCTTGAATAGAGGATGTATACCATCTAAATTATTAATTCATAGTGCAAATGTAGCTGAAATAATAAAAAGTTCAGAATTATTTGGTATAAAAGTTAAAGGATTTTCTGTAGATTTTCAGAAAATACTAGAAAGAGTAAATGGAATTACGGATTTTGAATCAGACAAGATAAAAAATAGTCTATTGCAAACAGAGAATCCAAAGCTCTTTACAAAGGAATGCAAATTTATTGGAGAAAGAAAAATTGCATTTGAAAAAGAAGAAGAAAATACAGAGACCGATGAAATTATAACCGCAGATAAAATCCTGATTGCCACGGGAACTAGACCCCATATCCCAAAAATAAAAGGACTTGAAGAAACAGGATATATTACTAGCAATGAAGCATTACGTCTTAAAATACAACCGCATATTCTTGTATTTATCGGTGGAGGATACGTCGCATGTGAGCTGGCACACTTTTTCGGTAGCCTCGGTACGGAAATTCATATAATTCAAAGGAACAATGTATTGATACCTCAAGAAGATGAAGAAATTTCACACAAATTTACCAAAGTTTTTGCTAAAAAGTATAATATACATTTAGGATACAATGTTGAAGTAGTTACAAAAAAAGGTAATAATTTGGAAGGTGACAGTAATGGTAATAGTACAGCCAACAAAAGTATATTTCATATTGTTGCAAAAAACAAAATTGGAAAATCACTTGAACTTGATTCAGATCAAGTATTTGTTTCAACAGGAAGAGTTCCTAATACACATTCCCTTAATTTAGAAACCACGGGGGTAAAGATTAACGAAAAGGGTTTCATTATGGTAGATGAATATCTTGAAACGACTATGAAAGGTATTTTTGCATTAGGAGATGTCGTTGGTAGATACCAATTTAAACATAATGCAAATCTTGAAGCTCGGTATGCTTATGGCAATATTTTGCATAATGATAAAAGACAACCAGTAGATTATACAGCTATGCCGCATGCAATTTTTAGTTCACCACAAGTTGCAGGTGTTGGTTATACAGAACAGGAATTAAAAAAGAAAAATATGGAGTATATAAAATCTGTCTATCCATATATTCAAACAGGAATGGGTGAAGCGATAGAAGATAAAGATGGTTTTGTTAAATTCCTTGTTAATAAAATAGATAGAAAAATTTTAGGTTGTCATATTATGGGAACTGATGCTTCTACTTTAATCCATGAGGTACTGGTATCCATGAGGACAGGTGATGGCACAATAGACAATATTACTAATACTATTCACATCCACCCCGCACTTTCAGAGGTGATTGCTAGGGCTGCAAATAGAATATGAAATAGATAATATTTAGGAATGGAAAAATCAAGTATGTCACATACTATTGAAAATGTTTTGATACTTCAAGGTGGAGGTTCTTTAGGTGCTTTTGGCTGTGGAGTATTCAAAGCACTTGTAAATAATAATATAAAGATTGATATCATTACAGGAACATCAATTGGTGCACTAAATGCTACCATAATTGCTGGTAGTAAAGAAGATAATCCTGAACAAGCATTAGAACAATTTTGGTTGGAACTAGCTGAATGTAATACTAATATTAATAGTAGTTTCAGTCGTGTAAATTCAAATTTTCCATTTACAGATAGTCTACCGTTCAACTATAGTCATCCCACCTTGGAAACAAAATCAATATATTCATTTTATAGTTCGGCAATTTATGGAAATAAAAAAGTCTTTGCCCCAAGATGGAGTATAGGAAACTGCTTTACAGATCCACAGTATTTTACACCGAACAAATGGACTTATCTATATGATCA
>JBBRRG010000160.1:0-2278 GCA_038200895.1 Candidatus Nitrosocosmicus sp.
TTAAGAGCTGTAATTAACGCCTCACCCATACGTGAAAAAATAGCATATATATCCGATGTTTTTCCTCTTAAACAAAAAAAGCTACCTAATAGCATGCCTGAAACATTTCACAGAGTCAGAGATCTACTATTTCATGATATATCTATACAACAAATAAGTGAAGTATCAGACATGGTAAAGAAACATTTATCACTTTTAGAACAAATGCATGAAATAATAGTATCAAATAGTCATAAAACAGAAAACAAGGATAAAGATGCAAAAACAAAGTTAAGCCTTGAGAAAATAGAAAAGGACTACAATGACATCATATCTAATGGGAGAGGGCATATAATGGAGAAACTAATACATATAGAGCGAAAAGAAAGCATGGACCATCATTTCATTTTTGAAGATGCCGATTTTTCTATTGCTACAATAAAAAGACTAATACAAGAGGGCGAGAAAGATGCAGAAGAGGCTCTTTTAGCAAATTAAGGCTAAAGGAAAAAAGGTCATCTACAACTAAATAAGGGAAGGGCTTAAAAAATAAGCACGTTAGTATATAATCAAATACTTTTTTTCCTTTTCTATGAATTTAATATAATTTTATAGTATTCTCAAATTTATCAAATAGAGAGAATTGTTTTTTAGAGTATATAGAATAGATATAATCTCTTGACCTTTCACTTGCAGATTTACATACAACAAAAAAAGAAATGTAATCTTTTACAAAGCTGTATGCTATGGTTTATTCTTATTGATATTCGGATGATAAACAGTTCTCTGAAACAATGTATATGATATTTGCAAAGTATTGTTAAATAATTTACAAATTGATCTGAATATTCTTTTTGGTCATTGCATTTGTTACTGTTTTATATCGTCGCCCTGCCTTATAAATAATAAGATATAAAAATATTTAACAGATGTAGATATATTATTTTTTAATAGATTTTAAAAATTCATTCAAAGTAAATAAGTATTCTTCTAATATAGTAATGCCTATAACTTTGACTAAATGAAATAGTATACAATAATTTATCTATTAAAACAATGAATTACCTTTGATTTCGATAAAAATGATTTTTACAAATAGCAACAAAAATCTGAAATCGCCAGAATTTCAAGCTGTTATTGTAGAGGCAATTTTACAATCTTGTATTACCGGATCTTATATCTATGAATTGATTGATGCTATAGAAAGAATACTCCCATCACCATATAATACTCTTAGAAAGTATTTGTTTCATTTAATTAACTATGAACTAATTTCATACAATGGACAAAAACAAATTTATATGATAGAAGATGGAGGGCTTGACCTATTGGATTGGATTAAAAGAGAAAAAATTATTATGGCAACCAGCAGTGAAGATATTATAATCACAATAGAACAAAGTCCCCTCTACTAATACCAAGATAGAGTACAATATATTCGAACTATGACCCGAAAATTTCATTGGATGATAACATTTCTATTAGACCTTTAAACAGCACTTGAAATGCTTATTTTTATCTCTTATGTAAGAATTGAATATTGTCATTATTATCAAACAATCATTCTTATTTCCAAGTTTTTGTTAAATAAATCAAATTAAAAAAGCATACATTTGTTTTCAATAACAATCTATATCATGTCGTTAAACTTATCAATTAATTATAAAATATATTTTTATCAAAAAATAAAATCAGCTATTGAATTTTCGGTACCGAACATATTATTATAGTATCAATTAATAAACTGTCAGCTTTTTCTAAATTGAATTTGAAACCATGGACTATAAAATTATCTAGTAAATAATTACAAAAGTATAGGTAAATATTAGGATTTCTTTTCAAAAACAAACCTATTATTTTTATTAAAAGATAAATAAATATGATATATTAATATTTTTGAATTTATCTTTATTGCCTATTTTACATTAGGCGGCTACTTTGTATTTTCTTGATGCTATTAAAAGACGAATCCAATCAGATATTCTTTTAGACACATTTTGTTTAGTTTGCATTTTATGTATTTTGTTATATCTTTTATATTAAGCCATTTTTACATTTTTGGAAAGTTCCCGCTTTTAGAATTATATATAAAACTGTTAAAGAAATAATATGTTTTTGAGATAGTTGAAGATAATGCTCTGTTGCATAACTCGATTTCATAAAATTATTTCTATCAGGTTTACACCATTCTTTTTCTAAACAGGTTATACAAAGATACCTTCATCATCATTTCTTTTATCATGTTTTGAAATTTGGTTGCTGATATATATTCTCCAAACATGCGCTTTATAGAGGAAAA
>JBBRRG010000161.1:0-2266 GCA_038200895.1 Candidatus Nitrosocosmicus sp.
TTAATTCCGCTATTACCCAAATTACGGTATTTCATTTAATTATACTCCTCACTTCTTCAGTTATGCTATTAAAAGTAATATCATCTATACAAGGTTTACTAATTGATTTTAAATATTCAAAATTTATGTATGGATCATTTGTAAAATAGTTTTCTAACGCGTTATCTTTTAAATCAATTTCAATCCAAGATTTACATCCAGACCATTCAGATTTGTTATGAATTTTAATAGGATCATTTAACTTGTATGCTCGTAACAACATTAGATAAAGAGGTTTTTTAGGATTATAATTAAATCTCATTTTTACATAATCAAGATTCCAAATATGAAGTTTTTCTAGTTTTTCTAGTTTGTTAACATCGGTTATTTCATTAAAATAAGTTATCTCTACAAATAAAGTAATGTTTATGATATTTTTTGTTGCATCGGAATTATTTTCGGCAGATACATTTAGGCTCTTCTGATCTTTCTCTATACTGTGTTCTTTTTCCAAATTTCCTAATTCTATCTTATATTCATCTCTGATTGAATCCATAGATTGATGTTCGAATGTTGGAAACAGAAAAAAATTTTTATGTTTAAGTTCAAAGCCGTTACGATATTCCATAATCCCTCCTTTCCTAAATAGTAAAACTTGCTTTCCATCTTCTGCGGCTTTGCATATAATAGCCCATTCCTTCAGTGCTGCAACAGAATTTGAATTTGAATTTGATTGGGATCCTTTATCAGATGCTGATGAAATGCTATCATTAAAAGACGCTAAATGCGACGTTGACGCGGATGTAGATATGGAAGAGAGTGATGTATTGGGTTGCGATGATGAAGAGGACGTTCCAGACTGACAAGATAATATATAAGATTGATTTTTTTCAAAGGATAAAGTATCCTCAAATAAAAGAGAAGGATAGAACATATAAAACAATGAATTAAGATAATATACCAGTTATTATAAATATTTTCAATTTAAAGAAAAATAAAATATGTTCCTTATATTAATCACCCCAGGTTCTTTATTATTTCATCCATATTCTTTAAAACACAGGGAATCATCGGTAAATCTTTTAAAATATATCTACTAACTTGTGTTTCTCGAAGATCCATAATGAGATTTTGAAACATTGAAAGATCATCAGTTTCAAAAGCTAACATAAAATCCTGATCTCCGATTCCAAATGAATAGGTAGTATTAAGTCGTATAGCAGGATATTTTCTTCCAACATTTATGTGCTCATCCATCATTTGCTTTCTTTTTTCAAGTGGTAAAAGATACCATTCTCGTGATTTAATAAATGGATATACTACCACATATTTTAATGGAGCAACATTTTCGCTCTCAAATCCAAGTTTAACTTGATTAGAATAAATGGATTTTCTTGTCAATGAGAGGAAGGTATTAGTAGGTTCTACATATTTTCCTAAAATGGTTGAATATATTTTTGATGTAAAAACTTGGATATTTTCTAATGATGATGAAATTGTCCATATCATAAATTCAGAATCATGTCTTAAACCAATTGTAGAATAGGTCTTGACTTTCATTTTTGTATTAGCAGCTTTTAATAAATCAAGAAATTCTATCGATGATTCGTCTTTACCTATTTCATTTAACCAACGCCATTTAGGATCAACTTTATAAAAAGTAAAATTAAAAAATTTTTCAAGTCTATTTTCTTTAATTTGAGTATTATTAGAATTATTACTTTCAGGACCGGGGGATTTAATGACTTCTTTTGTGGCATTCATGTTTAGGGAATCAGCAGAAGTATTTGTATTGCTAATATTATCAAGATTATTTTTATCTTTTTTTAAACTATTTAGCTTATCATCAATATCAATATCAATACCAACATTAACACTATTTTTATCTAAATCTGCCATAATTTTATTGATAGTGTAAATTAATAAATAGTTTTAACAAATCGTAATAAAAATAATCAAAAAATTATTTTGAATCCTCATCTAATCCTAACCAAGAATAACCTTTTACCTCTAATTCCTCAGATAACTCTCTGCCAGCTGTTTTAATTATTTTTCCTTTGGACATTACATGAATCTTATCTAATTTGCCCAGAAATCGTAAAATTCTAGCATAATGAGTAATAACAATTACACCAGATCCTGTTTCAATTAATTTGTTAATAGCTTCTGCAACTGCTTTTACTGCATCAATATCTAATCCAGAATCAGGTTCATCAAGAATTGCAAGATTGGGTCTTAAAACCAGCATTTGCATTACTTCTGATCTCTTTTTTTCTCCACCTGAAAA
>JBBRRG010000162.1:0-2213 GCA_038200895.1 Candidatus Nitrosocosmicus sp.
TCTGTATATCTGTTCAAACGATTCTCTGGTAAGAGTCAAATGAATATGGATAATGATGGATTAACTTAGCTATAAGCATTTATTAATATCAAACAAATGATAAAAGTGCAGTTTGGATATTTATGTTAATTGGTATAGTTAGTATTAGATATCTAGTATCTATTATTGGTATCTCTTCATTTCTTCTTTCAGATTCTTTTTTAAACTTTCCAAACATTTCCAATTGAGAATCCAAAAATGCCTTTCTTCTCTTTTCAAATGAACTAGGAAGAAAGAGACTGGAACCACTATAATAGTTTCCAGAATATTCAAATAGATATTTAAAAAAAAGTATTTCGTCCTCTTCGCTTAAATCTATTCCCAAAGGTTCAAAAATTTTTGAAAAGGTTTCTTTATAATCTTGCACCTTGGATAAAAAAAAATCTTTTATAGGTTTTTTTGCATCTTCATCTAAATCAAATTCAACAATGTCATTATCTTTTGAGAGTGGTTTATCATTATTGCCTATTCGAATATTATCAATTATACCAAAAAATGAATATACCAATTCACCTTGCTTATCGTGCTTTATTGGAAAGATGTCTTTTTTGTATATATAGTCATATAATCTAATATTCTCTGATGGAAGAACCTTTTCTAATAACGTATCTCTTACACTTTTGGATAAAAGAATCTGATTTGGAGTGCATAAATCCATAATTCTCCTAGCTAAAATAGAATTATATCCCCATGGGGCTGTTTTATCATGTGTCATTTCAAAAAAAGTAGGATGCGAGCCAGAACTTATACCAATCCTTAAAGCTATACTGTTTTCACCTGATTTGTCTTTGTTGTATTTATATATTTTTTTATGTAGATTGATTGACAAATTAATTGGCTCAAATAATTCTCTATCATTAAAAACCACAAACATTCCATCACCGGTTGAATTAAAATATTTCTTGATTTTTGTAACTTCATTTACACCTTCCTGGTTCATCAAAAATTGTAATGTCCACCTTTGTAGATTCATGATTTTACAAACTTGGATCTCTTCGGGAATTTTGATATTTGATGAATTAACAACATCTGTATAAAGAAAAAAGCTCGAACTCAAACCAATACTATTTTCTTTCACAAGTCGTTAAAGAAATTATATTTATTTATATATTGCATTATTTTTTATTTAAAGTTTAAGTAAAATCTGTAATTTTCATTCTTTTTTTTATATGTTACTATTGATTTATAGAATGAGATATAGAATCAAATTTGATATTATGTAATAAACATTAATCTTTAATTATGTGGTCTATTGCTGTGGATCTCTTAAATGATATTTTTTAATAGGCTCTAAATCCTGTATTCTTTATTCTCATGAGTGAGTAAGGAATGTACTTTTGATATAAAGTGAACTTATCTGATAAGGACAATTATTTTTTGTATGGATTGATATTACATGAAACATTATTAATTTAGATTAAGATAATCATTTCGTGATCAAATTTGATTCTATTTATATATATGAAAATAACATGAAAAAGTTTTTTTACTAAATGTCCCTTTTTTTTATTGTCATAATTCCTATTTATATTAATCCAAGAAAAAGAAATAACATTATTAAAATAATAACAAAATAAATCTAATATATGAGAAAGGAATACTATCTAGTCCCAAAACTTTGATTCAGACAATAACTTTTTCAAAAAATGAAAATTCACTAGGATTACAGGTCAGTATATGATACATTCCACTTCCAATCCACCACTACCTATACCTCTACCACCATTATAGTGACTAATTCCGTTAAAAAATTCAAATCATTATAACTAGAAATTGCAATTTGCAACCTTCCAATTAGTTATGCTATTCTATAGCTTTGAGGAATGGCCCAAGGCAAATATCAGTTTTTAACGATAACCGCAATTCCTTTATCTTTGAGATGGTATTATATATTGCATTCTTATTTTCTTCAATTAATTTGAAACATTCTTATTGATATCCTCGTTTTTTTGATATATTCCTTGGTTACCATTAATAGATGGTATATTTAGATTTGATAGAGAGGTGTTTGAAACTAGTAAACTTTCATATATGTAATATATCTAAAATATTTATAAAAAAAATGAGACCGTCGTTCTAGTCGTCATTTTCCTCATTTATTCCGTCAAAGCCGTCAAAAAAATCGTCAATTCATTCTAAGTTATAATATGAGTGTGTTTTAAGCATGGGGATGA
>JBBRRG010000163.1:0-2189 GCA_038200895.1 Candidatus Nitrosocosmicus sp.
GACTTAGGATACGATATAACTAGAATATCTAACAATTACAACAAAGCTATTAAATTGGCAATAAATCTAAAATTAAAAGAAACAGACTATCATTTGATAGATACTGATGATACTATATATGAAAAAAATTATGCTGAAAAAATAATTTCGTTTATGGATCAAAACCCTGCATATGCAGTTGTTTCAGGAGAGTATAATAAAAATAACAACAAAGCCCCTCATGGGGCAGGCAGATTTGTAAGAAATTCATTTTTTAATCATGTACATAAATTTTATCCAGAACTATTAGGATATGAATCATTCATACTATATACTGCTCTAAAAAATAATTTTGATTATACAATATTACAAGGAGCCAGATTTGAACATTTAAGGAAGCTCGGACAAGATCATCATTTTTACGAATTTGGCGCAAGTATGAGAACTATGGGCTATCATCCGTTATATGTTTTGGGGCGATTTTTCGTTTATTTTATTACAAGCAAGCCCATTGGTAGAAAAGGGTCAATGCATATGCTATATCATTATTTATTTTTTAAACCTAAAAAAGGAACCTATTATAATATGTATCCAGAGGACATAAGAAAATTCATTAGAAAAATACAATATGACAAAATGAAATCAAAGTTGATCAAGTTAAAACAATATTGCATCATTGCATTTAAACAAAAATATAACTTAATTATCCCAACTTTCTCCGTATCATTATTAATTCATTTTATCAATCAATTTATTAAACAAATGGACTCTATATAGTAACCATTTTCAACAGAAGCAAAGTAATCATTTAAACATGCATAATAATCCAAACGGCTCTGTTCGCTTAAAAAAGAATATATCTTGAAGATGCTCCATTTCATTTGCGAATGCAAGAAATAGAACATCTTCAAAATACATTTGTTATGCTTTGTATTTTTATTTTTCATGTTTATCATTAAGAAGATCATCTGAAAGACTATTTGCTTGTTTTATTAAACGAAATCATGTTTCATTTTTTTAGAACTTGATTCAGAAATACAATTGTTATATAATATATTTAAAGAAACGAAAAGAAAAGTTTCAGAATATTCATATATACAAAAGATAACAATAGTTATCAAAAATTTGTCAAATTATAGGAATGACACAGATATTCGGTATTATTTAGAGACGGTTTAAGTAATAAGATCGAATAGTGGATACAACTCTGATTAATATATTAAAGATATATATCTATATCATAAAGATTTATTAGCAAATTATTTTTTTGAAGAATTTGCAAATATTATATAACAAGCAAGGAAACATTATTTTAAATTTTATAACTTCAAATATCATAATTAATTCTTATTATTGTCCACATAATGAATAGCTTTTTTTATTAAAAAAATTGGAAGTATTACAATCATCATTATGATAAAAGATATAATCATATAATTTCCAGCATTTATATGACTCTCGATTGAATATGAAGAATAAATTGGACTTGTTGATAAAACCAATGTTAATCCAAATAAACCCATTAATCCACCCATTAAAATAAAACAAAAGAAAAGAAAAGAAAAATTTAATTTTTTTATAATAACATATAAACAAAATCCTACAATTATGAATGAAATATGTTGAAGTAAATGTAATGTATAATCATAGTAAGCAAAATCAAACACAATTGGAATATGCCAAAAAAAAATTAATGAAATAATAATAATTATGTAGAAATATCTGTTTATTTTTAGATCACTTTTTTCTTTGAATATTTTAATTTTTAAAAAAATAGAACCAATAAAATATGTTTTGGATGATATTTTATTTTTACAAAAATTGTTTTTGCTCAACTTTTCAAAAGAGAACAGCATGCAATAGCCTAATAGAAAAAATACACCATGTTCTATAATCATATGTCCTCCTAAATCCTCTTCTATATATGATGACAACGGGTTTGACAGTTGCAATATAAGAAAAATTAGTATTACAAAAGTAATACTGATGTATTGTATCAATGGATAAAAGTTTTTATTCTTTATAATGGTAATCATTGATTATCCTGTTAATTTTTTTTATCATATTTAGCTTTTATTATATTCTATTTCTTCATTTGTTTGTTTTTTCCTTAGAAAGGTTTTGATGAAATTATATATGAAAATTATCTGGCCGCTCCCAATCACAAATGCAAAGAATAAAAGCAGTGGTAATGCCCAATTAAAATCAGG
>JBBRRG010000164.1:0-2087 GCA_038200895.1 Candidatus Nitrosocosmicus sp.
AAGAAGAAGAAAAGAATTTAAATTAAAGTTTGAACACTATTTGTTAAATCTTTCGTAAATTATCACAACAAGGATTTATTTCAAGTGAAAAGAACCCTTTCAAAATGATCAAACTTTAAATAAAATTTATTATTAAAAGATATTCCTGGTTCTAAAAATACTCCATATTTCAGACGATCCCCTTCCAGATTGGAGAGTTGAAAAATCGGCACTTAGTTTAAAAAATCAAGGAAATCAAGTATATTTTGCTGGAGTAAAACCATCAAATAATTATAATCGTAATACCTTTGACAAGATCTTTCTTCTAAATTGGACTCCGAGAGCCAGATATAAAGTTCCACTTGAGTGGTCAAAGATAAAGAATCAAATCAAAAAAATTCTAGATGAGATTAGGCCCGATATTATTCACGCACATAATGTGTTTTCAGCCAAGTTAATTCAAGAAGTTGGAAAATATCCATTCATTTATGATAATCATGAATATTGGTCAAAATTTCTTCTTGCTCAATTAGCAAATAACGTTAATGAAGTGAATAATATTTCTCATATTCCTGATAATTTTCATATCCCGAAAGATTTGATAAAATCAAAGCTTGATGGAATAATAAAAAAACACTCTATAAAAAAGTGGATAAAATGGGAGTTAGATATTGTATCAAAGATACCTACATTGGTTCCTTCAAAAACAATAGATATCGAATTATCTCAAATAGGGAAAAATATTTTTACTGTACCAAATTTTCCCATGAAAAATGAAATCCAAGATACACAAATACTAAAAAATCATACTAATTTTTCTTCAGTTTATGCTGGTGTATCTCCTCATATAGGTTATCAAACTCCTATAAGAAATATCGATGGATTTATTTCTCTATTTGAAAACCACAATATTGGAACTTTAAATATAATTGGTTGGAATTCAGATCAATCAAAGAATGTAATATATCATGGATATCTTGATCGAAAAGAAATGATTTCAGAAATGTTAAATAATTCTATTGGTTTGATACCTTTTAAAAAACATCCTTTTCATTATTATATTAATCCTAATAAAGCATATGAATATGCTCATTCAGGCCTTTTAATTATGTCTACAAATACATTAAAGCCGATCTTTGATGAACTAAAAGATAATATTATCGGTTTTGCCGACTATGATGAAATGGTTTATCAACTAAAATATTTTAAAAGTAAACCTGATGAAACATTTTCCAAACGGTTAAAAACTTATGAATATTCAAGACAGCATATTCTATGGGAAAATAATGAAAAATATATTTTGGAAGCTTATAAACTGGCTTGATTTACAGCATCAAAAATGCTAGAAATATAATGAATTAGTGTGTGTACTGATATATTATTTTAATCAAAGATGTCAATTTTTTGGCTAGTTATAATATATTTTTAAAGGTAAAACACTAGATCTTTTAAAATGTTAACTATCTTTTTTTCATATTTTTGTAATCATCTTTTATAATTTTCGTATGAATGTTTTTCAATAATGATATTTTATATCTGCGGCCCTTTCTTGAGGTTTATTTAACATATTTTTGTTTCTATATATAGATGGATGATAATAATGAAGGCAAGGTTTGATAAAAAAATACAATAATTGATTTACAATTACTGTCTGTTATTGTATGGATAAAATAAAAATCATAAAATTTGTAATTGTAATTATATAAAAAGTAATATGCAATTTTTAAAATACAAATACTATTTTTATCCAGTTTTATGATTAACTAATAAAACTAACATATATGGTATTTCCAATAGTCTGATGTTAAATGCATATTGCACATATAGGAAATACTGCAGGAATTGGCTCAATATTATCTAGAGAACAACAACAAAAAGGTGATGATACAAATGTATTTGTATTTGATGATTTAACGCAAAGTAGATTTGGTGGAATAAAAATAAATTATAACTCTTTTTTTGAAAAAAACCTATTTTATATGCGGATAAAAAATTATGATATATGGCACTATCATTATCCTTATGGCAGTTTACATTCTTATTTAAAAAAAAATAAAAAGAAAAAGATATTTTTAAAACACTACCATGGCAGTGACCTGCGAATGGCC
>JBBRRG010000165.1:0-2017 GCA_038200895.1 Candidatus Nitrosocosmicus sp.
AAATCATTTAATAATGATAAAATCTCTGCTCGTATAGAAACATCTAACATAGATACAGGTTCATCAGCTATTATCAAGCGAGGGTTGCTAACAATTGCTCTAGCAATTGAAACACGTTGTCTTTGGCCACCAGAAAGCATAGTAGGATATTTTTCTAAAAACTCTTCAACAGGTTCCAGTTTGGTGTTACTAAGAGCCATTCTGACCTTATTTTCCTTTTCGATATAGCGGAGATTACTATTATGAATTTTTAATGGTTCCATAACTATATCCTTGATTTTAAGATATGGATTAATGGAACTGTATGGATCCTGATGAATCATTTGTATTAATGAATAAAATGTTTTATTCTTTTTAAAAATATTAATATTCTTTCCTAGGAAATAGATATCACCAGAATCAGGAGTCAAAGATCCTAAGATTAATCTAGCCAAAGTAGTTTTTCCTGCACCAGATTCTCCTGCCAATACCAAAACTTTACCTTCATCAAGCTCGAAAGACACGTCATCAATGACTTTTTTAATCTTCGAAGATTGTGAAAAAAATTTTAAAGCATTTTGTTTTATGGAGTAGTATTTTTTTACATTTTTTAATTGAAGTAAAGGCATTAAATATATTAAAGATGTTATTAATATAAAATATAATCGATATCCTTATCTATGTTTAGGAATAACAAATCAAAAGTTAAAAATAATAGTTACATTATTTTTGTCCTTAAAACTTTGTCAAGTACTTTAGTAATAACTACACTAAATATTAAAAATAATAAAAATTCAACATTATGACAAGTCTTGCAAATTTTACAAACAGTCTTTGATTTTGATAAGTTTATTATTAAATTTTGCTCATCAACAAATAACTCTTTAATAATTTTATAGAATTTAGGATATAAGGAATTAATAATACTAATATTATCTGGAATAATGGTATCAAGAGTAAAGTCATCAAAAAATAATGTTTTTAAAGTAGATTTATAGTATTTTATCAAAGTACCTTTTACTTCTTTGGTTCTAGATATCTTAATCAATCCATTTTTTTTTAAAATGTTCACATGATGTCTTAATGTGGTTGTTGCTATTTTAAAATTAGATTTTTTTAAGTGAATCATTAGATCGCTTACAGAAAGTTCTTTATGATAAAGTAGATCCAGAATCTTGATTCTATGTGGATCACTTAATCCTTTTGTAATTCTCAAGCTTAATGGGATTGTAACTAATAGTTTTTCATTGTTTGAAATATTTCTCATTGGATAACTTTTTTTATTTGAAATCTATTTATTAAGATATAATAAAAAATAATATGTTTAATAATCAATAACTACATTATAAAGTAATAATAATGATCAGATAATGCATTATTGTGTATTATATATCAAAAACGAAATTATTGTGATGCATGATAATCCTAAGTCGGTCTAACTTGTTAGTGAATAAAATATATTCTTATATGTCTCTTAATTCACTTCAAACTTTTTGTGATTCGAACTTTTTTATTCCCTATATTGTCATCCAATTATGAGTTAGTTGTATATGCTTTTTGTTACATATAGCTACCCTCAAACATATTATCTTTTTTCAATTGATTATGTATTGTTCAGTTTCTATAAATTTAAGAAAACATCCAAATAGATTTTATTTATGTCTATTATGTATGATACACCAACAAGAAAGAGAACAAAACCTAATGAAATCGCTTATCCTCTATATATTTGCTTTCTTGGCGTCTCTCTAGAAGAAATAAATCCCAAAGCTATATCCAGATTTGTTACTAGAATCGACTATACTTATACGATAAGAAAGGTTGGATATAAAAGTACAAACCGGAGAGGTTATTTTACAAGAGCAAAGGTATTGCAATTAAAAGTTGATGAGAATCAAATTAAGATGGATCTGAGCATATTTGGTTAATGTATTGCTATCGAGACTAATAACAAGGAAATTCTCGGATTGATTGTATCAAAAGAGCAAAATATGTTTTGTAGCAGAGCACTTTTTATAAGATATTATTGCGGAACATA
>JBBRRG010000166.1:0-1948 GCA_038200895.1 Candidatus Nitrosocosmicus sp.
GCATGATATGAAAGGAAAGAAGGAAATTGATGGTGATTTTCAGTTCAACTTATTTGTAGACAAACCCTATAAAAGATTGCTTAACGAACAAAATAACGAACAGGTAGGAGGATTGCTTGTTATAGAAATAATTCCCAGAGACCAAGGCTCTCATTCGGTACAAATTCCAAAAAATGGCGATAGAATTGAGGTAATTGGAGCATGGGCAACTGATAATCCTCACGGGTGGAATGAATTACATCCTGCATGGAAAGTCCGAATAATATAATAATAAATTTTAATTACCGTCGCGGTCAAGTCAAGAAAAATAATTTTTTATTGTGATGGTCAGTGAATAGATTAAACCTATTATTGACATGCAATATTAATTTAGACGTTTTGTCTAGGTATAAAAAAACAAAAATAGAATTAGTAGTAGTATTACGGTAAAAATGCACCGATTCCTATTTGCATTTTAAGATACCAACCGGTTCAATTATGAAAAATGAAAAAACGATGAGTAAAGTTGGGAATGTACGGCCTCCCCTAAGCAAGCCAAAACATCACGTTATTCTTTTGAATAATCATGTCCTCGAGCTCATGATATTATGATAGACATAAGATATTGCAGGATCTGTTTACAATAATGATATTAATAAAATAAATAATAAAATGGATAACTATATCTTAATCTTACCAATGGTTCCAAGGCATAAGATAGATGACATTGTCTCAACATGTACAAAAACAATATGCTACAGATGATCAATAGGCCTGCGTTCCGATGTTTTGAGGATACCTGTAGTGGGCACCCTACGCAATGAAGATTGGAGTAGTATTGTTTAGGAGGGTCATGTGCGACCCAAGCCTAAAATGTTATATCAAAAAGGATGAAGAAAACTTCCTACATACGGAGATATTTCGAATAAGATATGATGGGCTATGAACTATGTCCTTTTTATTTATGATAGATTATTATCTCGCAGCACCTTTACTTCGGTACACAAGTACCCAAATCTATTCATCTATCTTGCATTTAAAAGCCGACTCGGAAAAAAGATGTCAAAGGTTTTGTTGGCCTTGGGGCTACACTAATAAATGGCATATGAACCAGGCCAAATCAACATATTTTGGCACACTTTTGAATCAAGAATAAGAAGGCAAAAAAATGGAAGATTGATGATAATTTCTATTTAATACCCCCAAGCCAAAAAATTAAATGAGTATATTTGACTTTCCATAAGCACCTTTCGGTCGATATTGAGAGGGTTCAGCATTTTGAATCTATTTCTTGCGATGGAATGGAACAATGGTTATATTTGGATTTCAGAGAAGAAAAGGCAGATTAAAGCAGCAGCGTCGTTGTCGTCGTTGAATTGCTGCCGGTTGCATTCTTGTAAGTATAGCAATAGATAGAAGCCGGTAAATTCAGGAGATGTTTGCTTTTGGCATTACATAATACAGAATATACAAATCCCTATTTCAAAGGAAATGAGGTTTGGGGTTTGGTTTCTTACTGAGCGTGATGCGTGTTATTATGGCCTCGGTATATGTATAATTCCCCTTGAGCGCAAGAGTTGGTGCTTTCAAGTAGCAAGACAGAAGACATTGCGAGAAGCTTTCGATGTAATGAAGCGACCAGTACCAATAGTATAGCCTACCATACAATAATTATTATTAGAGATTATTCAATATATGTTAAAAAGGCATATAAAGCCAATGTCGGGTTTTAATAGGAGAATAAAGACACAAAAGACACCAAGTTATAATGAATTTCCCTTAAATATATCTATAGCCTAAACAAATTTAAAGCACTATAATTTTGGAACACAAGACAGAAATTGCTGATAAAAAACCTGAAAGATTACTTTTAGTAAGTGATTAATACTCAAACCGATGGATGATAATAAACCATATCATCATCCTAGTGCTTCAAAATAAGCATGGAATAGATTTTGCTCCTTTATAT
>JBBRRG010000167.1:0-1879 GCA_038200895.1 Candidatus Nitrosocosmicus sp.
GTTATTTCCTTCAAGATAAAAATGGACAAATAAAAGAAGCACATAGTATCTCTGCAGGACTAGATTATCCAGGTGTAGGACCTGAACATGCATATCTCAAAGATAGCAAAAGAGTAAAATATGCTGTTGTTACAGATGATGTAGCAATAAAAGCATTTCTACTTTTATCTAAATTAGAAGGAATAATACCTGCTCTAGAATCATCTCATGCAATAGCTTATTTAATTAAAAATTCAAAAAAATTTTCAAAAGATTCTACAATTGTTGTCACCATTTCAGGAAGAGGAGACAAAGATTTACAAATAGTGAGGGAAAGTATTGAAGAGAAAAATAGAGAAAGATTCGATTTTGAAAGAGAGAATGAATGATGAAATTAATATGAATGAAAAAATAAATAAAATAAATCTATTGTTTGATAATCTTTCTAAAAAAGGAGAAAAAGCTTTAATCTGTGGTATAGTTGGTGGATATCCAGATATAGATACATCAAAAGAAATAATAAAAACTATTATTGATTCTGGAGCAGACGTTATTGAAATAGGAATACCATTCTCCGATCCTATGGCAGATGGACCAACTATTCAAACTGCATCATTAAAGGCATTATCAAATGGTGTAACACCATTAAAATGTTTTAATATTGTAAAAGAGATGAAAAAAAACTACAAAAATACACCATTCCTTTCCATGACTTATTCTAATATTGTATTTTCAAACAATTTAAAAAAATTTTTAGAATCAGCAAAAAAAAACGATATTGATGGTTTCATCATACCGGATCTAAATGTAGAAGAAGCAGAGGAATACGTTAGATTAACAAAACAATTAGATTTGGCTACAGTATTTTTATCAGCACCAAATACAAGTAAAAAAAGGCTAATCGAAATTGCATCTTCTTCCTCAGGGTTCGTATACATGGTTTCAGTTTTCGGCATTACAGGTTCAAGACAAAATTTTGAAAAATATACTTTTGCAGCAGTTTCTAAGACTAAAGAAATCATTAATAAGTCTAGAGTTCCACTTGCTGTTGGTTTTGGAATAAGCAATCCCAAGGATGCCAAGAACATGTTAAAATCGGGAGCAGATGGAATAATTATAGCCAGCTCTATAATGAAATTAATTATGGAGAATGAAAATAACAAAGATCAAATGTTATTGAAACTTGGTAGTTTTATAACGGATATGAAATCTATATGTAGATAACATTTAGCACTTTATAAAAAAAATTAGCATAACACAAACATAAAAATGAATGAAATAGAATTAAAAAATAGATTCATTAACTATATCAAAACAAATAATCTTGCTTCTAGTTTTTTAAGTCAAAATTTTAAACCAAATAATGTTATTGAAATAAAAAATGAAGGATTAAACAAAAATTTGATTTGATATTAGCATTGATCATAACAAAGGAAATAGAAACGAATGAAATAAATAACCAAAATATAGAAATTGATGAAGATATTAAAAGTATTTTTATAGTTTGTAGAACTAGATGAAGAGGTAGCAGCATAGTTTCTACTTACATAACCATGATTGAGATAGAACTCAGAATAAACATAGTTTCCAAGGAGAAAAGTTGGAATTTATTTGATTTTTATCTATATCTTTTGTTTGTCTTTCATTCTTATCAGGATAGTCTCTTGTCATTTTGCAATACTCTTAGGATAGAGGCATACATTAATTTAATATTTAAACAGAGTAATTAGAAATAATTAGAATCAATATCAATTTAAATATTTTAAATTTTATTATATTTTTCAAGATAAACCATTGTTAGTGAATCATTTACAGGCATCCGTTTGAATTCTCTATACCCAAGTTTTTGATATAGATTTATATTTTTTATACTTTTATGGCCAGTAAACAGCTCAAACCT
>JBBRRG010000168.1:0-1877 GCA_038200895.1 Candidatus Nitrosocosmicus sp.
TGTTATTGGTAGATCGAATACAGGAACCGGTAAAACAGCAGCTTTTGTGGCACCGCTTTTAAGTAAAATTGATCCTAAAAATTATTTACAAGGATTGATTTTGGCACCTACAAGAGAATTAGCTATACAAATTACAGATACAATCAACCAATTTGTCAAATATTTACCTATAAGGGCCACTGCAATTTATGGTGGCCAAAATTTTCAAATCCAAAAGAAAATACTTAGCAGAGGAGTCAACATTGTAGTTGCTACTCCAGGAAGACTATTAGATCATATAAGTCATGGAACAATTTCACTAAATAAAATTAATTTCGTTGTTCTTGATGAAGCAGATAGAATGCTCGATATGGGTTTTATAGAAGATATTAAAGATATTCTTTCATATATTAATACGGATAAGCAAATTTGCCTTTTCTCCGCAACTATGCCTGATTCTATAATACAATTAGCTAAAGAATATATGAAAAATCCAAAACAAATCAATATTGAAAAGACTATTTCACAGACAAACATAAATCAATCATATTTGCTTATTTATGATAAAGATAAATTCAAACAACTTGTCAATACTTTAAAACCTATATCAACAAACAAAGAAACCCATGTTATTGTATTTGCAGCTACGAAGCAGCGATGCAGAGAGCTTACTTTCAAGTTGAAAAATGAAAACTTTTATGTAGAAAGCATTCATGGAGATTTAAATCAAAGACAAAGAGAGAATACGCTATCAAGATTTAGAAATAAAAGATTTAACATATTGGTAGCAACAGATGTTGCATCCAGAGGATTGGATATAACTACAGTAAGTCATATTATTAACTATGATTTGCCTGACGATGTTGAAACATATTTCCACAGGATAGGTCGAACTGCTCGAGCTGGAGCCCAGGGTACATCTCTATCATTTGTGTCTCAAAATGATATGTACACATTGAGAAAAATTCAAAATATTACTCAAAATTCATTGAAAAATCTGAATACGGAACTAGGAATAGAAGTTGACTTTAAAAATATCACAGGCGCCCCCAGGAATAATCGCTATAGATCAAATTATCAAAGAAGAGATTACGGTAGCGGCGGTGGCGGTTATAGCCGAAACAGGAATTCAGGAGGAGGAGAATATAGATCAAGAAGCAACAGTAGTTATGGTGGTAGAGATAGAGATGGTGGCTATGGTAGTGGTGGTAGAGATAGAGATGGTGGCTATGGTAGTGGTGATAACGATAACAGATATCATTCGAGATTAAAAGGAATAACTAAACCATTAGGTAGAAGAAGCAATACCAAGGAATACAGTGAGAACTTTTAGATAACAAATCTAAAATCATTAAAACAAAAAACAATAAAAACTAAAAATATTTTTTTTATAATTATTATGATGATTTAATTTATTATAATAGAGATCATTTTATCTTAAAATTAATTAAAGATATTGACATTTGAAAGTTTAAATTTAAAATAATAATTTTGTCAAAATTATTATTATAGAGTTGTTAAAAAAATTTTATTAGATTTAATTGCAAGTTAATAGTTATTGTTATTGTTATTGTTATTGTTATTGTTATTGTTATTGTTATTGATTAATAAAATAATCTGCTGATCAAACTTATTTGCCTAATGAAAAAATAATCTAGATAAAAAAAATATTGTTTGTTTGTTTTTAACCTTGGCCTGCTGATAATTCGGCTATCGTGTTAACACCTACACTGACAGAGCTGGTTGGGGGGAAGCTGATATCTTTTGTAGAATTATTCTTTATTGCAACATCGGTAATAGTATTGTTGGAACCTGATATCAAATCTACATGATACACACATAGTTTACCTGGAGTGGATAGTTCAGATACAAGTTCTGCATTACTTGACTTAAAGTTA
>JBBRRG010000169.1:0-1854 GCA_038200895.1 Candidatus Nitrosocosmicus sp.
TTTTTTTATACAAAAATATTTAGAAGATATGAGAATCTTATAATTATTTACCAAAAATTACCTTTGTCGGAACAATCATGTTCTGCACCACATTTAAAACATTTAAGATGACATGCAGACATTGAAATCATTTCAAAGCCACATCTAATGCATATATGTAATTTTTTTTTATTTTTCTCTTTATCTGTAAATGTAGTCATTTTTCAATGAGATGTGTTTGAAGAATGATTTTAAATTATTTAGATATGTTGTTGGTTTTGTCTGTATATTAAATTTGATTCCATAATTGATTGTGATTAGATTAATTCGACATTGTATCATTAATTAAATAAATGAATTATCTTTTAATATGTTTTATTTATAAGAAAATATCAGTTATTGGAAATTTTATCTTCATCTATATCTTTATTAATTTATAAACAAAATACCTAATTAATAAGGGTAATAAAATTAAGATTATTGCTGGAACCATACTTTGTTTAACTGCGATTATTACAATTATGGAAAAAAAAGTCCAGATAATTATAAATGCAGTAAATAGTGTTCCAAATAGCCGTCTAAAATCTATTTGCGACATTAACTTTCATTTATTTGAAGCTGATTATTTCTTATCTTTATCTTATTGGATTATAAAAAACCTATCCAAATGCATATTCTATATATAATATTGTAAACTTTTATGTTTAAACAACAGTCTTTTTTTAATTACCAAAATTAGATTGTATTTGATCTTTAAATATACAGAACAAAATTAAAAATAATTATTTACTCTTGATAACTCCAAAAATTTTCAATTTCAAATAATCAGAAAATATTTTCTCTTCAATTTCATAGTATTTTTTATTTTCTGGATTTTTTTCCTCTTGCAAATATAAAGTTATATTTTTTTCTAGTTCATTTATAAAATTGTAAAGTTCATTATTATCACCCTTATAACTTTTAGAATAATCAAAATCAATGGTATGATTCATAATTTCCTCAATAAAACTATTTACTGTCTTTTCTTTCATTAATCCAAATTTAAATTTTGAAGATTCACTCATAATCTATTATTTATATTTTAAGTATGTTAATATATATTTTTTAATTATTGTATTGTTAATTATTCTATCTATTTGATAATTTTTTTATTTATGAGACTTTATCTCTATATTCTTTTAAGGTAGATAAATAATGACAGAAACAAATACGATGTTTATTCAATTGAGATAAAATTAAAATAAATTATTCTTTCAAAATGTTTTTTAAAAATAGGATAACAATAATTATTATATTTATCTATTATTATAACGAAATATTACAAGATTTTTTAATTTAATTTAATTTTTTTATTCCTTGATCTAAAAAAGATATTTCATAATTAGTAAACATCAATTTCAATCAAAATTTAGAAAAGGAACATTATAAAAATCACAAATAAAAAAAACCTAACTATGAATTATTGTTATTTTAAATTTGCTTATTTTTGGATTTTTGATTCTACAACTATCATTCCAATTATATAGAGAAGAACCATGGGTCCTACGACAAACCACATTGTGACTCCACTGCCATCAGGTGTTATAAAAGCACCCAAAATAATCAAAATAATGATTATATATCGAAAATTGTTTCTCCAAAAACTCGGTTTTACAATTTTAATTCTGGTAAGTATCCACATTACTAATGGAAATTGATAAGAAAATCCAAATAAAATTAGTAAATAAAATACAAATGAAATAAACTGGGTTATATCAAAAAAAGAGCTAACACCCATTGATTCGCCATATTTATATAAAAAATCAATTGTATATGGTATGACAATAGAATAAGAGAAAAAACATCCGGCTGTAAAAAGACCAATTGAAGGAAATA
>JBBRRG010000170.1:0-1852 GCA_038200895.1 Candidatus Nitrosocosmicus sp.
CAAATAATTCAAACTCAACTACCTATAATCAAACAATCAACAGTTTTTTTAATGATATACCTAATCGAGAATTATCAATAGGATTTGGAAAAGATACAAAAGTTATAAAAATATCAGGATCGGATTTATCCACGAAGCAAAAACATACTCAAAATCAAATTCACCCTCAAACTGATTGGTTCAACATTATAATACCTATAGTTTCTATAAGTTTAGCTATTTTATTAGTAATAATTATCTTTTTTTATAAAAAGAGAAAGTTAAGTTTTATGGATAGTCTAAACATTAAAAGAAAAAAACAAAAAGTATAAAGTTTTGAAACAACAATAATAACTTTAGGTATTGATTCAAGGATAACTTATCAGTATCCAACTTTCCAAAGAACAATAAAATCAAATCAACATTTAACTAATTTTAATGACATAAAAAAATAAAGATATGTGATTTTAAGATAGAACGAGACAAAAAAAGCATTGAATATTAACATATAGAATAATAATTATAAGGTAAAGGTGTTTACTTTTTTACCAATGATTATAGAATTCCTGAATAACAAGAATCAAAATTTAAGATAACATTTTTAGTAACTATAAAAAATAACACAAGTACAGAAAATACTGCTATTTCATATCCAAGTTTTAAAAGTATAATAAAAATAATTAAAAAATTTTGGCATGATATAAAATTAATTCAATAAGTAAAAAGCAATCAAAAAGGGACAATTTGTAATTATACCTTAATAATTAATGAAAATATTTAAAATTAATTTATACTAAATAAGAGATGTCAGAAGCATTGGTATTGGATTATAATAAAATGATAGAGATAGTACTGGAAGAAAAGCAAGAATTAAATTTTGAAAAACTAAAAGAAATGATTGAAGAAAAGAAAAGAAAAGTAGGTGCAGGATATCTAACTGACCAAGGAGCCCTATTTTTAGTTGCAGCAGATATAGGAGTATCATTAGACAAGGCCAATAAAACCGAAAGCAGTATCAAGGATCTTTTCATTGGGGCAAGAGATGTGTCGACAATGGGAAGAGTTTTATCTATTCATCCAACCAGAGCATTTTTAAAACGTGATTCCAATCAAGAAACCAAAAATCGCATCATAATAATATATGACAAAGACTCCAGTATTAAAATAAAACTTTGGGATGAATTTGTAATTATCCCAGAGCAATTAGGAATCACTACAGGAGACCTAATAAAAATCTCAAAAGGGCAGGTAAAATCGGGAATGGATGGTAAGCCAATTATTAATTTAAGCGGAGGTGGCACCTTAGAGATTGTGACGGATGAAAGAAAACAGAATATCCCTACAATTGAAGAAATTACAATAACTATAGATGCTCTAGACTCGCCAAAAGAAAATATTGTAATAACAGGAAATATAAAATCAGATCCACGTATATCAGAATTTACAAACATAAGAGGAGAACACTCAAAATCTTTACAGTTTGAAACATCTAATGACGATTACACTAGGCAAGTCAGAACTATAATATGGAACATTAATGAAGAAAAAATACCAAAATCATTGACTACCGATTTGAAAATAAAATTAATAGGGGTTAAAACTAAAATAGGAAATCCAAATTATGGAAATGGAGATTTGGAAATTCATGGCGATGAAGGCACGACAATTGAATTTGTAGATCATATTGAATCAGTTGACAGCTATATTTTAAGAATTATTTCTTTTAATAAAAACAACAGTGAAAATAAAATAAGTTGTATTACGGTTGATGAGAATGAAAAATTTTATCATTTGAATATAAATAAAGATTTGTTTGACATAGAAATAAATGAAGACGACATTATAGAATGTTTTCCTAGTAGAATTTTAGGAA
>JBBRRG010000171.1:0-1805 GCA_038200895.1 Candidatus Nitrosocosmicus sp.
CCGCCATATTTTCATATAACTATTAGATGATTTAATTATTAAATCAGTTGTTTATTTTAATTTATTTTGCTTCCTTCAATATAGAATTAATAGAAAGATAAGAAAGTACGGTATTAGTAAAGCTATTAAGTACTTGTAAAACAATTCTAACATAAATTAAAAATTTTAGATAAGGATATAATAAAGATAAATTATCTATTATAAAAAATAAGATACACATAAGGATTTTTATTAACAATTTACCAACAATAATAATAAAAAGGAGTAATAAATAAAGTAAATAATACGAACCAAACAGTTGAAAAAATTATTATAAAAAACCTAACAATAGAATATAAAACTAAATTAGGATTAATAACAGCTGTTGAAAATATTTCATTTGAAGTTGCAGAAGGAGATTCGATTGGAATTGTAGGGGAATCTGGCTCGGGTAAAAGTACATTGGCACTTGCATTAATAAAATCATTGCCTGAAAATGGATCTGTACGATCAGGAAATGTGATGATAAAAGATCAAGACATTTTGAATATGAAAGACAAAACTTTTGATGAAAATTTTAGGTGGAAAGAAATTTCAATGATATTTCAAGGCTCGATGAATAGTTTAGATCCCGTTTTTTCTATCGAAAAACAAATGAAGGAAATTTTAAAAGTTCATAAAATAAAAAATGGAAACGGTAGAGGAAAATATGATTTGATTATAAAAAATTCCCTAACTGCGGTTGGTCTAGACCCGGAAATAGTATCTAAAAGATATCAACATGAATTAAGTGGAGGAATGAAGCAAAGAATTGTAATTGCAAATTCTTTACTGCTCGAACCCTCAATATTGATTGCAGATGAGCCTACAACCGCTTTAGATGTAATAACACAGGCACAGATTATCACCCTTTTAAAAAATATGAAACATACAAAGAAAATGAAAATAATTCTAATAACCCATGATTTATCATTAATCCCAAATGTAGTTGATAAAGTTATTATTATGTATGCTGGTCAAGCCGTTGAAATATCAGATATCAAAACTATATTGAACAAACCTTTGCATCCATATACCCAAGCCCTAATAAAATCTATCCCAAATATCAAATCAACTACAAAAAAAACTATTCAATTTATTACAGGAGAATCTCCGAATTTATTAAATATAAAACAAGGATGCAGATTTAAAGACAGATGCCCACAAGCACTAGATATTTGTGAAAATACTAATCCTCCGGATATAAACATAGAAGGCAATCAAGTAAAATGCTGGCTCTATTATAACGAAAATGAAAATGACAAAGAATTAACATGATATAAACAATTTCCATCAACAAGCAAGTATACTCTGCAAACTTTGATTTTTATGGATATACACTTATTATGTTTATATCCTAAAATAGAGAAATAGATAATAATAATGCAAGCGCTGTTGGATGTTTATAAAATTAGACAGGATTTTCCAATATTAAGGAGAAGTTTAAATAATGGAAAAAAATTGGTATACTTGGATAATGCTGCAACTACGCAAAAACCAAAACAAGTTATCGATGCAATATGTAAATACTATTCAGAATACAATTCAAATATTCACAGGGCAGTTTACCAGATAGCTGAAGAAGCCACAGCAGAATATGAAAAAACCAGAGAAAACATTCGCAGGTTTATTAATGCAAGATATTCTGAAGAGATTATTTTCACGCGAAATACCACAGAATCTATCAACTTAATTGCACATAGCTGGGGAAAAAACAATATCAAGAAGGGGAATAAAATTATTTTAACGGATTATGAGCACCATAGCAATATTGTTCCATGGCAAAT
>JBBRRG010000172.1:0-1801 GCA_038200895.1 Candidatus Nitrosocosmicus sp.
GATAATAAATGAAATATGATAAATTTCTTCAAATATTTTCTCTAATTACTTTATGTGTTTTGTTTGGTTTAATGTTTATGGGAGGATATGTTAGTTCTAGTGGTGTTGGTTTATCGTGCCCCAAATGGCCACTTTGTCCACATGGGTTAATTCCATCATCTGAATTTTTAATAGAATATACTCATAGAACTATTGCTGCATCTACAGGACTGCTTGTTTTTCTTAATATGATATTTGTACTTAAAGGAAAAAATCCTTTGAAATCCACAAAATTCTTTTCTATAATAGCGGCAGGTGCAGTTTTTGGTCAAATATTTTTAGGAGGTGTGGTAATTACAGAAAAATTACATGCCATTTTAGTAACTGCTCACCTAGGCTTAGGATTAGTATTATATAGTAGCCTAATTTTTGTTGTTATAAATACATTTTATACTAATAATAAGTTGAAGTCACTGTTATTAGCCACTGGACCTCCTGCTTCTTCTGATGATAGTAGTAAATCTTCGGTAAAATTTTCTTCAAATAAATTTGGCTTATAATTGTAGTTGTTTTAAATGATCATTCAATTAAATATTTTAAAATCTATGGAAAGTCCTAGGAAAAATATCAAATCTTTATTGATCTATTATTTTTTTATTGTATTTTCTGCCGTTTCTTTTTATAGTATCTTTTCTTCTTTTTCTTTTATTCAATTTGTAGAAGGTCATTTTGATCATTTGGCTCACAATAATGTTGCAGGATTTGGTATAAGTCAAAAATATTATGTTAATGAACAAATAGATCCTGAATATCCAAAACCGAATGAATTGTCAAAGATTCTATTCAGTGTTCAGGATAAAGCTGGTCGGGATGTACATAATATTATAGTTATGATAGAAATTTATTCTTCTCGTGATGACAAAAGAATCTCTGTATTTCCATGGACCAATCTTGATAGCGGAGATTTTAGCGTTCCATTTATATTTCCAAAACCTGGAGAATACCAAATTGTAATTAGTGTATTAAATGATGGAGTTAATACAAATCAAATTCTCAATAAAATTCCTCCTCCGAGGACTTTGCTGAATGATATTGCAGGTTGTAATTGTGAGAGAGGTGTATTAAATGCATCAGTAACCAACAATGCTTTTGGCATAATTTTTGTTATAGTTTTATATCTTGCGATTTTTGGTGCAGTTTCTATTTTGGGCGCCGTATTATTTTGGATGTATTGGAGCAGAAGGAAAAACGAATTGTTTAGCCCAATTTCAAAATATGATTTTGTAAAATATTCTGTATTATTTTTTGCCCTTGGCGCATCTGTAGTTCATCTTGCTGTATTTCCTGAACATGGTGCTTTAAGATTAGAATATAGTATTTTTTTGATTTCGGCTTCTGGTGTTCAATTAGCATATGGTATTATGTACATATTGTTAATTTTTTCTGAGGATAACACTATTGATAACCGTCTTAAAAGATCAGATAAATTGCTTGTTACCAAGCAATATTATAAAAAGTCTCTCTTTCTAAACTTATTTGGACTTGTAGGATCGCTTTTTTTAATCTTTTTGTATATATATTCAGTATCTTTTCCACCTCCACTATCTCCAAACTCTCATCCTGAAGATATCGATTTATCTGGAATAATGGATAAATCTCTAGAAGTAATCTTAGTTATAGGAATTTTATTTTTAATCAAGTATGAAAGAAAACGGTATCTGTATACGTTTAGGGCCTCTAAATTGAAAAAATTTTAATGTTATTGCTGTAATATTAAAATTATTTTTAAACCCGTTCACAATTTCTCTATTTTGATAGGATA
>JBBRRG010000173.1:0-1688 GCA_038200895.1 Candidatus Nitrosocosmicus sp.
TTTTTTCCCTTTTCTTTTTTAAAGTATACGCCAGAGATTAAAATTCAATTAAATAATAATATTTGACTTAATTAAAAATATAAATCAACAAATTTTTTCTTTTTAAGGTACAGAGGCGCCTGTATTTATTTGAGATATCTGATTTTGCCATAATCAATCGAAGATCCTAAAGGATATAAAATAAATTAATTTCTTTAAATTTTAGACTTTATCAGATCAACTTTACAACTTATTTAAAATATTTTAATAAAACAATTTTATATTTTACAAAATTATAATAGATACAATTAGAATATACGAATGAAAACTAATTTCTAAAATAGATAAAGTAATACAGTATTAGAACAAATCATCCACATATAATAAATGATATATGGTGTTTTGATGTGTGGTGGTAAAGGAACACGAATAAAATCCACAATGGATTCTAAAATTGAAAAACCTCTTATAAGAATAAAAAATAAACCATTGATTGAATATTTAATAGATACCTTAATTCAAATAAATAAATTTGATAAAATATTTGCTGCAGTTAGTAACAACACTCAAAAAACTCGAGAGTTTATAAAAGCTAATTTTCAAAGAAAAATAACATTATTAGATACATCTGGAATAGAATATTCTGAAGATTATGTAAAAATAATAAAATACTTTAAAGGTAAAAAATTTGAAAAGCAGAAAGATCCTAAAAAAATATTATTCCTACCAATAGATATTCCTTTAATTTCGCCCAAGATATTAATACAGATAATAAATACAAAGCAAGAAAAACCCTGTCTTATGATAATTTTGGAAAAGGAATTTGTTAAAAATCATGGCATAACCCCATCATATGAATGCATCATAGATAAGAAAAAATATTGTTATTCAGGTATCTCTGTAATCGATATTCCCAAGATTGAATTCGATAACTGCAAAGAAGTTCGATTAATAGAAGAAGAATACATAGTTTTGAATTATAGTGAAATAGCTTGTAATATAAATACATTTGAAGATTTAAAAATAACAGAAAAACTTTTGGAAAATTCTAAAAATCAAAAATAATTTAAGTACGATAAAATTAATCCATTGTTTCTATAACTTTACCAGATATTAGAGCTTGACCACCCGTATTTACCATTAATTCTGCATTACATGATTGACATTGTATTGTTTTTGTACTATAGGTGTATAAAATCACAGTATTTTGACAGTTTTCGCATTCTATTTTAACGAAATTACTACGAGGTTTAGGTATCATGATGTTATGTTTTTTCATTATGTTCATACACTTTTCTATGGTTTATAATTATGCTTGTATTTCCAGTTTTCTAATACGTCTGCCTTCTTTCATAGTTTTACGTTGACATGTTTTACAACTGTATTTCAGAGTAATTTTTTTGGTAGTTTTAGCAGTTCTTTTTAATTCGGGGAACTTTTGGCCACCATAACCTTTTTTATCTTCAGCATGTCGTAATGCACCTTGGGCAGCTTTTCTATCTTTACCTTTTTTATAAATGGATACCGATTGGACAGTATGAGTTTTACATCTAGGACAAAATTTCCGCATTTCTTTCTGCATTTTCATATATGAATTATTTTAGCTTGTGGGTAATTTAAAGTAAAATAATTATTTGTTAAGTAGATCATATATTACTCGTCAGAATAAATACGCAATATGAAAATTTAAAAGTCATAATGAGAAAAAA
>JBBRRG010000174.1:0-1660 GCA_038200895.1 Candidatus Nitrosocosmicus sp.
CTTAAAAGCAGAATCTTTCTTTGTAAATCCTCTTTGTCATTTGCAGCGACCTTGACCACTAAATCATATACCCCATAAACTCGATAAACTTTTTCTACATAGCTCAAATCTCGCATATCTTGCATCACCTTTGCTTCAGAACCTAAACTACAATTAACCAAAACAAAGGCATTGTATTCCACGTATTGCTTAATACCGGATAAAATAAAACTTTTATCTTTAATACTAAAAAAATAGTATCAAATTATTTTCTTCTTGCTGTAATAGTATGGGTATGATCAACGTACCACCTAATACCATCTTTAAATTTAGACCACCAATCCATAAAATCGTCACTACTTTCTGCTTCAAAAAGTAAAAATCCATTATATTCTGTGCCCCATGCATGGTTATACTCCCCTATAAGTTCTATGCCAGGAGGTAAGCTTTTTTTAATCTCTCTCCATTGTTCATTTGCTTTCTTTGTTTCTTCAGGAGACATTGTTTTAAATCGATAAAAAACCAAAAAAGTAGCAGCCATAGTTTTTATTAAAAACCATTACATTTTAAATTTTACTATATAACTTTTGGAAAAATACAAATTTTTTAAATACTTTATCAATTTCCTTTGCAAATAATGTAATGATAAAAATACAATAATATAATATATTTTTAATAATAAAATGTAAATAATATTAAAAATATTCAAAACAATTTAACTATTAAAAAAATAAACAAAATAAAAAAATATAGTTCATAAATCAACCATACCAAATTTATGATAACACGAGTTGCATTTAAATTTCTCCTTTCCAGGATTACTAGATATGACATTTAGTTGACCCTTTGTTCTACAATTTGGACATTTTCCATAGATTGTTTTTTTCGTATACCTATAAATTATGAAATATTATATAAGTACTACTATTAATAAACAAATTTGGATATACAAATACAGAACTAAAACTTGATAAATTGAGTTCAAGTATTTTTTAGCTATATAATAATCAACAAATAAAGGTAATTTCAAGATTAACTATAAACAAAAAATCTCCAATTGGATACGAACCATTCTTGAAACTATTTGCCAAAAGAGTACATTCTGATAAATATCAAAAACATATGTTAATAAGATTATTTTGGCCTTTATTACCAATTGAATATTGAAATTGGTAACAAAATAATCAAAAAAAAATAAGATGTATCATTGCCGATCTATAAACAGATTTACATATTACGTATTTGTTTTCTTAAAAGAAATTGAATGAGAAACTATACTGATTGATGTAAAAAAAATAGAAGAACAAGAGTACACTATTACCTAATATGGTATAGAATAGGTAAAAAGGAGTACCAATTCTTGTAAACTTATTTGTAACCTATTTGTGTAAATAAATCTTTAACGAGGAATGATTATTTTATTTGTAAGAAAAGTAACTAAAAAATATATATGGAATACCCAATTGAGAAATGTAAAAAAAACTTCTTTAAATGAACCAGAATAAAATAAAATAATTCTTTTATTTTTCAATGTTTAGATTGGTATTTGACTATATTTATTAAAGATAATTTGTCAAATTATATATAATTTGATTAAGGTTCATATCAATACGATAAATTAGCCTCCTCAAATAGTACATTCTTTATTGGTTTTTAACTTACATTTATGATCATGTCGCCA